>JAQCJA010000154.1 GCA_027593305.1 bacterium | reverse complement strand
CTCAGACTCAAAGTTGTCATCGGTCAGGGTGATGGGCTCGGCCATCTGGAAATCTCCCCTCGTGCGTGGCTCTTGGCCACGCCGTCATCTCCGCTACACTGCGCGGGCTGGTGAAGGTAAGTTCTGAATTCACCATAGGTTAACAAGAAACCACAATATACTGGGCCCAACAATCGAAGTCAATCCCGAGTGTTGGGGGTCGTCAATCCCGAGTGTTCGGGGTCAGCGTCGACAAACAGAGGTCCATTACCGCTCGATAGCGGGCTCTCCCCCCCCCTGTCTTGAGCAGTTCGTCGGCCCGCCGCAGGGCCATCAATCCACGCCACAGCGTCGCCCCAGATGATGCGCGAGCCTGCTTGCGATAGGAATCGACAAAAAACGGCGCGACGCCCAGCCCGCGCGCCATCTCGTCGCGTGCCAGCCGCTGCTTCTCCAACTGCTGCGTGCGCAACAGCAACTGGAGATGGCGCGTCAACAAGGGTATGATTCGATGGGGCTCCTCCCCCTGGGACAGAAGAGAGTGCAGCAACTCAACGGCTTGCGGGCGGTCCCCGCGTCCCACGGCATCGGTAAAATCGAACACACTGGCATCGCGGGAGACCCCCACGAGATCCTCCACATCCTGGGCTGTCACAGGGCCGGGGCGGTCGCCGAGATAGATCGAAAGCTTTTCCAGCTCGTTGGACATCTCCGCCAGTTGGACGCCCACGTACATCCGCAATCGGTCCACGGCTTCCGGCGCCAGCTCCAACTGCCGCTCCGCAGCCATTTCACGGATCAGCCCGGGGAGTTTGTCTTCGTAGGGAATCTTGAATTCCATCGCCATCCCCTGCCGTGACATCTGTCCGAACAACTTTCTTCGCATGTCGAGCTTGCCACCCATGGCGACGAGGACGGTCGTCTCGGAAGGTGTTTCAACGAGCGGCTCCAGCGCTTTGCATTGGGGCGCTGGCAAACGATCTGCATCGCGCAACACCAGCACGCGACGGGGCGCCATCATCGGGTAGGAATTGTAGATATCGAGAAAGCGTTCGGTGTCGACGCTGTCACCGTGGAATACATCGACATTGAAGTCGGGCGCAACAGCGGGCCGCAGACGCGCGAGGGTCTCACGATACAACCGCTCCCGTCCGTAGGATTCCTCTCCGTGGAACAGATAGAAAGGCGCCGCCTGCTTCGCGTCGATGCTGGCACGCACTTCAGCAGGGGTAGTTTGCCTTTTCGTGTTCCGCTTGACGGCACTCATCCGCTTACTCGACTCACGGCAAGGGTCACTCCTGTTCGACGTCCTCGAACTGGGCATCCACGACGCGCTCCGAATCGATATGCAAGGCATCGCGCTTTCGTCTGCCACGCACCAGAGGCGGTTCGGGACGCAGGGATCGTATCAGGTAGTATCCCAGAGTGCAGAGCAGCATAAACAGCAGCAATTTGATCATCGAGCGAAGGTAGAGGTTATGCCGTCGTCGTCAACGTGATGCTGTGATCGCAGTTGATCACGGTGCGTTTGCGGGTATCTTCAGCTCATGGACATAGCCGAGCTTCGGCGCTCACAGTTTCCTATCACCGAGCGCTACATCTACCTGAATCATGCCTCTGTGGCACCCGTGTCCGTTGCCGTCTGCCAGGCAATGGGAGATATCGTGCAAGATGTCGCAGAACACGGCATGGCCCACATCGCACAATGGCAAGATCTCTGCACTGCTGCACGCTGCAGCGCTGCGTGCCTCATCGGCGCGCACGAGAGCCAGATCGCCTTCCTGAAAAACACGACGGATGGTCTGATTGCAGTGGCGCTTGGAGTCGACTGGCGTCCGGGAGACAACGTCGTCATCGCCAGGGGCGAATTCCCTGCCAACGTCTATCCATGGCTCAACCTCCGTGATCGAGGCGTGTCAATCCGCTGGGTCGCAGAGGTGGACGGCTGTCTTCGGGTCGAAGATTTCGACTCGGCGATCGATGCGCGGACCCGGGTGCTGAGTGTCAGTTCCGTCGAGTTCTTCTCGGGTTTCCGCAATGACCTGACGGCTCTTGGGACACTCTGTCGAGAGCGGGATATCCTCTTTGTCGTGGACGGCATCCAGAGTGTGGGCGCGTTGCAGATCGACGTCGGGGCGTTGGGCATCGACTGTCTCGCAGCTGACGGCCACAAGTGGCTCATGGGTCCTGAGGGGTGCGCCCTGTTCTACACGTCTCCCCGGGCCCTGGCCCGGTTGCGTGTCGCCGGCCTCGGGTGGGCCAGCGTGCTTACAGCGCATGATTTTCTCAACTACGACACGGAACTCCATGCCGATGCCCGTCGCTTTGAGACAGGCTCGCAGAACACGGCGGGCATCGCCGGACTCAAGGCCGCGATCGATCTGCTTCTTGACATTGGCATGGTCACCGTGGAGGCGCGCGTTCTGCATCTGGCGCGGCTACTTGCCGACGGTGTCGCCGCAAAAAGATACCAGCTCCTGGGCTCGCGTCGCCCGGATGAAGTCTCCGGAATCATCACCTTCCAGGCTGAGGACATTTCCTCACAGGAAATCGCCCGATCGCTGACGGCGGCTTCCGTGCAGTTTACCGACAGAGCCGGTACGATTCGCCTGTCACCACACGTATACAACACCGAAGCCGAGATCGACCTTGTTCTTCGCGCTTTGCCGCAACCGGCCTGATCCCGTCACCTCCTGCGCTTGCTGGCTCGGTAGCCGCGGCCCCCTTTTCCCGGCGGCCGTGCCTTGCGCTGTGCCTGCCGATGATCGATCGCTGCTGCACGCCGGTCGCCTCGGCCACCAACCTTGCCTGTGCCTCGCGCCTCGTCACTTCCACCCTCGATGATGAGCAGATCCATTCTTCGTCGCGGGGGCTCCACAGTCAGCACTCTGACGCGCACCAGCGTTCCCATGGCAAAGACCCGTCCCGTCTGCTGCCCCCGGAGTTGATGACGAGGCTCATCGAATTCGAAGTAGTCGTCCATCAGACGAACCGGGCAGAAGCCCTCGACGAGCCAGTCGGTAAAGGAGACAAAGCATCCGGATCCGACAACACCTGAGACAACACCCGCGAACTCGCCGCCTATGTGGGCCGTCATGAAACGCAATTGCTTCAGGCGCGTGTAATCGCGCTCCGCCGCCTCGGCCCGCCTTTCAGAATGGCTGGTCCACCCCGCCAGCCATTCCAGTCCTTCCTCACTTGTCTCCTGGGGCGCACCACTGATATGGGCTCGCAGGGCCCGGTGCACGACCAGGTCCGGATAGCGACGAATGGGTGAGGTGAAGTGCAGATACCGCTCCGAGGCCAGACCGAAATGCCCTTCCGCCGGATCCGTGGAGTAGCAGGCGCGCATCATGGCGCGCAAGAGCAACTGGCTCAACAGTGCCGTATCCGGCCCGCCTTGCAGCGACTCAAGCGCTTTCTGCATCTGTCCGCTGGTAACCAGGCCAGCCTCGGGGAGGCGATATCCCAGCGATGCGGCCAGCGACCGGAAAGGTTCCAGCTTTGTGGCATCCGGTGAAGCGTGGACACGGAACAGCACGGGCAATCCTGCCAGCACCGCTTCTTCGGCGACGGCTTCATTGGCTGCCAGCATGAATTCCTCCACGAGGCGGTGGCTTGCCAGGTGGACCGCACGACCCAAAGCCACAGGAATGCCCTTTTCACCCATGGTCACCTCGGCCTCGGCCAGATCGAAATCGATGGCGCCGCGAGCGAGTCTGCGTACCCGCATCCGTTGGCTCAGATCGGCCATTGCTGCCAGCAACGGTCGGTGGACGGCTGCGGGTCCGGCCGCCCGATAGTCGCCGTCCAGAGAGGCTTGCACCTGCGTATAGGTAAGCCGGTCGGCGGATCTTATTACAGACAGACAGAAGGAGCGCCCGCAGACATCGCCCACGTCATCAACATCAAGGAAGACGGAGACTGCGAGTCGATCCTCGTGGGGTGCCAGCGTGCAGAGCTCCGCGGCCAATGGCCGAGGCAGCATGTGCACAACCCGGTCGAGCATGTACGTCGATGTAGTACGTTCGCGTGCCTGCTCATCGATCGCGCCGCCACGAGGCACGTAATGTGCCACATCAGCAATATGGACACCCAGCCTCATGTCCCCCGAGTCCAGTATTTCTACCGACACGGCGTCGTCGAAATCACGCGCTTCATCTGGATCGATGGTGACGACAGTCAACTCTCGGAGATCAGCTCTTCCGGGCAGTTCACGTTGCCGGTCCTCGTCGGCGCCGGCTACCATGGCCTCCGCCGCAGCGATGGCCGATACACTGTCCGTTACCGAGATCCCGTGCGCAAGACTCACGGTATCGAAATCATGTCGCGGGTCTGCGGGATCTCCCAGCACACGAACGATCCGTCCCTTCGGGGCCCGGGCGGAACGCGGGGCCGCGCCTTTCCCCATACTCCCCGGGCTGAAAGTTCCATCCACCTCGACAACAACCAGATCACCATCCTTGACGTCGGCAGGTGCTGGAGACTCCAGTGATATCAGCAGGTCATCGGTGGCAACCAACCCGTGAGACCCCCGGCGACGGAATGTCCCAACACGTTCGCCAACGGGCTGGCGGCGAACGTCGGTGATTCGGCCTATGGGCAGCCGCTCATAGCCGTCCCCTGGTTCGCTGATCTCGACCTCCACCCATTCACCGTCAGCAGCATCCAGCAACTGCCCTGCGGCGACGAACACATCCGCCTCAGCACCTGAACGCGCAACAAAGCCAAAACCACGCTCGTGCATGCGCAGACGGCCCCATGCACGCACCAGGGCGGCAGGCATGGCATATCGGCCCTTGTGCACGCGGGTGACTTTGTCCTCGGCCTCCAGTTCGTGCATCAACAGGCGTAGGGAACGGTACTCGTCGCCCTCTACGCCGAGTTCGCGGGCCAGGTCCTTCAACTTGACGGGACGGTAGGCGGGCCGACTCATATGGGCCAGCACCATTTCAGCGGCGGGTAGCATTGATCTCCATGGCCGCGCGTGCAACGGCCTGTAACTGATTGAAAAGAAAGCAGGGCAACCCGATGCATTCGCGTTGCCCTGCAACTATCTTGACCGGTTGAGTTCCGCCGGTCCGCTGAAATGATCCGTCAGCGTAAGCAACCTCGGTCCTCGGCGCTACTCACCTGTCGGCCAGGCAAGGGTGAACTCATCTGTGCGGCCTTCGTCGTCCCAGCGCTTCTTCAGGGCCTCGATGTGGGCCTGATAACCACGTTCAATCAGGTCGATCTGCTTCATCGCACTGATCATGAATGTTGGAAAATCAGGCTGGACAATTTTCTTCAGGGCCTCTTCCAGTTTTCGTTTTAGCGCATTGTGTCCCGCAAGGATCACCTTGTCATTTGTCTGCCCGAAGGTTTCCAGGTCGGCCAGGTACGCCTCGATTGTCTGCCGCAGCGTCGCGGCCTTTTCTGTCTCATCGGCCTTCAGGAAGCCCCGATACTCTACGAGTTTCCTGTTGTAGGCGTCGACCTCTTTCAGCTTCTGGACATACGGTCCCAACTCGTCGGTGCGCTGGCCACACCCCAGGCCGAGTCCTGCCAGGATGAGAACTGCGAGGGTGATCACAACAGAAGTACGGGTTTTCATGGTTCAGTCTCCGGGTCGGGGTGCCGGGGCTAGGAATTCAGTCACTGCTGCGCCGGGTGCAGATGCCGAGTTCCCCAGGGCAATCGGCCCTGCTGGCGCTGGCGGTGAAGCACACCGTTCAACTCTCCCCCGAGCAGCAGCGTGAAGGACACGAGGTAGGCGGCGAGCAACATGATGATCACGCCGCCAAGAACCCCGTAGAGCACGTTGTAGTAGCTGAAGTTATGCACGTAGTAGCCGAAACTTCCGGCGATCAGTGTCCACTGGGCCAGAAAAAGGAGCGATCCAGGGAGCACGTCAAGCCAACCCAGGGGCACGTCAGGCGCCACACGGTAGATGATAGCGGCGACAACCAGTGTCCCGGTAACACCGGCGGTGTGGCGTAACAAGCCTGCCAGCGACGGAACCTGCATCGACAATGCCCAATGCCTGGCCAGCCAGACATCTACCTGCTGACTGAACACGATGAGGTTGAATAGTACGACAAGCGAAAGCCCAAGGCTGATAATGAGTATGAGCGATAGCAGGCGACGAAACCACACGGTGCGGTCCTCTGAGGTCCCATAGGCACGATTCAGTGCCGACATGGTTGTGGACATGCTTGCTGACGCGGGCCAGATCACACCAAGGATGCCCAGGGCAAAGATAGACTGCGGTGCTCCTGCGGCATGTCTGAGGTTGTCCTCAATCACCTGAATGAGAGGCCCGGGGATCATAACACCGAAATCATGGAGCAAAGCACCGGAAGCTTCGACGGGAATGTCCATAAGGGCAAGCAACGCCGTGAGCACGATGACGCCAGGGAATACGGCGAAAACGAAATCAAAAGCCATTGCCGCCGCTGCATCGGAACAATCGTGCGAGTAGGCGCCCCGCATCGTCTGCATGAGCACTTCTCTGACGCGCCGTCCCGGTTGGGTTGGCGGGGACTTGGCGGAGCCTCCCGTGGAGGGTTCAGGCGCGCAGGTGACCGAGAATTTCGTCACGGAGATGACCGTTGGTAGATACCGCATCAGATCCGTGAATTGTCGTCGTCCCCTGCCAGTCGGTAAATGAACCCCCGGCTTCTTCCAGAATCACAGGAAAGGGGCCGCAATCCCACGGATTCATAATGGGATCCAGCATGGCCTCGGCGCGGCCCGTGGCGACAAGCACATGGCCGTAACAGTCGCCCCAGCCACGGGCGAGTTTCGTATGCCGCGTCAGGGCCTCCCAGGCGCCCTGGCGGTTGTGCCGCGCAAAGCTGGTGGAAGATGTGTAGCAAACCGTCGCCACTGACAGGTCGGTGATTGTCGAAACGCGGGCTCTACGTCCGTTCCACCAGGCGCCCTCGCCACGCCCCGCAAAAACCATGTCGTCGAGCGCCGGCAGGTAGACTGCTCCCACCAGAATGGAACCGTCAACGTCCTCCAGACCCAGCAGCACGCCGAACAAGGGCACACCTGCGACGAATGACTTCGTGCCGTCAATGGGATCGATGAACCATCGCCGTCCCGAGGAGCCGACGTCTTCCCCGAACTCTTCGCCGATCAAGCCATCGGCAGGAAAAGCCCCTTTCAGACGCTGGCGAATTTCGGATTCAGACTCGCGATCAGCGATGGTCACGGGTGAATCATCAGACTTCATATCCGCCTGCACACCCGTCTGAAAATAACGCAGAGAGATACGCCCCACCGCCCATGCTGTATCAACGGCAAACTCCAGTTCTGCCTTCAGAGACTCGCTCATGGCGAGGTCCCCTCCTTGTTAGAACCGGGTGACACTATGAGTTTCCACGGTATTGCCGCCCTTCCGTTTGGCTTGATACAGTGCCGCCAACAAAGCCGCATAGATCGCGTTGGCGCTTTCGGCGTCCGAACCACGAGTTGTGGTCTGTTCGACACTGACAACCCCCAGACTCGAGGCAAGGGGCATTGCCGTCTCATCGACGCGTACCGAACTGCCACCTAGGGCACGACGCATCTCGGTGGCCCGTTGTCGCGCCACGTTCTGATCCATGGGTCCGGCGATGACGAAATTGGCCCCATCCAATCGAGAGAGGTCGTCCCCATCCTGAACGAATTTGCGCAGCCCACGGGCCGAGGCCTGCAACATCTTGTCGCCCATGGGCCAACCAAAATCCTCATTGACCTTAACCAATTGGTCAAGGCTGATGGCGATGCAGGAAAAGGGCCCGGATGAAGCAAACTCCCGAATTACCTTGGGGAGATGGATGCGGAACAACGAGATCTTGTTGGGCAGTCCGGTGAGTGCGTCACGGCCGATCAACTGACGCCACTTCTTGTTGTCTGCTTCGAGTTCCACAACGCGCTCCGTCAACTTCCCCACCTCTTGGGTGAGGACAACGATTTCGCGCGTCATCCGATCACGCTCCGGACCTGCCAACGCTTCGGTGTCGCCCGTGGAAGCTGCTGCTTCGGCCTTTGATGGTTGCTTGTCCTCCGGCTTCGAACTCTTGCCGCTTGTCCTGGAAGTTTCCTTGGCCGACTTGGCTTCCTTCGCCGGCGATGCTGTCTTTTTCGGGGTCGCCGGTTGGGCGGCAACGGCATCGCTTTCCTCAGCATCGCTGCCACCACGTTCCTTGTGCATCGCGCGCAGTTCCCGGCCACGTTCACCGACGATCTCGAGCATCTCCCGGGCCCGATTGACCATGCCGCCAACGATGGTCTTGTCCGAGATGATGCTCAGGCACTTCTGCATTGTGCCAGAGAAAAAACTGGCCGCCTTCTTGTGATCGGCGGCGTCGTTGCTCAACTCATAGAGGCGGAATCCGATCTCCGCCAACAGATAGCGCAGGCGCAACTCGTCCTCAACCTTGGCTTCCTTAAGCGTTTCGTAGTTGCGTTCAAAGTAGGCCCGTGCCATGCGCAGGGCTTCAATCTCATCGACAACCACCATAGGCCGAACCGGGTAGTCGTCATGGTTCGGGAGTTCTTTGTCCCACCGAGAACGGCATTTCTTCAGACTGGAACCGATCTCCTCGAGATCAGAGCCTGCGTAGAAACGCTCCCGGTCACGGAACAGCCAGGCGATGCGCAGGTAGAGGCGGGCGATGGGGCCGGGCAGGACCTTTCTCCGAGCGCATTGAGAGATGATGCCAAGATGCACCTGAGCGATCGCATTCAGCAGTTCATCACCCTCGGAAACTCGTTTGAGCAATGACTGGGCAGCACCCTTGCCCGCCGCGGCAGAGTCCTTGAACTGATTGAGCGATGCCTCCTCGAAATCCTTTCGGTAGGCATCAGGGGCGTTGCCCGCCTGGCGAAAATCCGCGTCCTCCAGTTCGCCGGCAAAGCCGCAGTTGGAACAGACTCCCATGAAGAACTGTTTGGGATCAACTGAATCAAAACCGGGTTTCTGCCACTTGTATGTGAGCGGGTAGCCGTCACCGGCTGTCTTGACCGCTCGGGCCATGTCCCGCTTGAGCCGGTGAAAGTCCGCTGCGGTCAGACACACGGGGCAGACGATCTTGTACACCCGACAGATCTGCTGGAGTTCCAGGTCGCTCAGCATGGCTTACGCATCGATGGATTCGGTGGGAGAATAGGCACGTGCCAAAGGGTCGAAACAGCGAGTAAACGTAGCAGATTGCCTGGCAATCCACAAACCGGCGTTGGACGGCCGCCACTCACGAAAAAAGGGGTGACACCCATA
>JAQCJA010000153.1 GCA_027593305.1 bacterium | reverse complement strand
CGCTGTATGGCACCTGACATCTGGCTTCCTCCGAGGGCGGTGGGTGGGTGGCCGCTGCCGACAATGCCGCAGCAGGCCTGTCTGGTATATCTACCCCACCTGCCGGACCAATCTCAAGCGACCCGCTTTCGGCTCGCCGATTCTCACAGCCCCTCGACGACGCCAGACAGTCTGCCAGACAGTCTACCAGAGCGCTCTTTCGCCCGGCCCCTATCTTTGTTTCCCATGGACTACGAACTGGGCTGTCGACTCGAATATCTGGTGGAGCAACCGAGTACCTTCCTTTTTCACCTGAGTGTGGACCGCAATGCGTGTGAAGTCGTGCACGAGGAGTATTTGCACTTTGAGCCGGAACTGGCGTGTGAACAACTGCAGACGCCCGGCGGATTGCTGCACCGGGTGCGCGCGCCCGAAGGCCCATTAACGGCGATCTATGCCGCCCGCGGCTCGCACACGCCGCGGACGCAGCCTGCTGCCGCCATCGGCGAGGTCCCGTCCATGGAACTGCCGGCCCACGTGCTGCCGTACGTCTACCCCAGCCGCTACTGCGAATCGGACTTGTGTGTCGCCCTGGCCTCTGAGGTATTCGGTTCTCTGCCGCGGGGGTATGGTCGCGTGCTGGCCATCTGCCGCTGGATTCACCAGCGCCTGCGCTACGAATCCGGCAGCAGCGGAGCGAGTACATCGGCGTTGCAGACCCTCGCCTCTGGCTCGGGTGTCTGTCGGGACTATGCCCACCTCGGCATCGCCTTGTGCCGGGCGCTGAATATCCCAGCCCGCTTCCTGGCCGCGTATGCCCCCGGCTTACAGCCGCCGGACTTCCACGCCTGTTTCGAGGCCTACCTCGACCACCATTGGTGGCTGTTCGACCCGACGTTCATGGTGCCCCGACGCGGCATCGTCCGCATCGGTACCGGCCGTGATGCGGCGGACGTCTCCTTCGCCACAATCCTGGGCCTGGTGCAGTTCGGCGACGTGCGTCTGCACATGGAGACAACCGATCCGGGCGTCGATGGCGGCGTCGATGCGGAGGGCGTGACGATCGCCGCTCACGAGATCTCCGGGTAGTCATGCGTTTCGAGATCCGCCACCAGACCGATTATCACTACAGTCGCCCCGTCTTTCTCGAACCCCATCTGCTGCGCATCCGCCCGCGCACCGACTGGAGCCAGCGACTGATCACCTTCGACCTGCAGATTTCACCCGAGCCTGCCGGGTGTGCCAGGCTGGTGGATCTCGACGGCAACGACACGACGCAGCCCTGGTTCTCTGACACCCACGAGCACATGTGCATCGTCGCCCACTCGGTGGTGGAAACCCTGCGCCAGGATCCATTTGCGTACCTGCTGGATGCCGACGCCGATCACCTGCCGCCGCTGTACGGCGAACAGAAATCACAACTGCAGAGCTATCTGCTGGACGATGGCATCGAGCCGTCGGTGCAGGATCTGGCCGACCGTGTGCAGCAGGAGGCCGGCCCTGACATGGTGCGGTTTCTCCGTCTGCTGAACCAGCGAGTCTACCGACTTTGCCCCACCGAGATTCGCCTGGAGGGTGACCCCCTGACGCCGGCACAGACCCTGGCGCGCGGCGACGGCGCCTGTCGCGACGTGGCGGTGCTGTTCATGGCGGCGTGCCGCGCCGTGGGGCTGGCGGCTCGCTTCACCTCCGGATACGTGGCGGGGGTATCGCAGCAGGAGCGTTTCCTGCACGCCTGGGCCGAAGTCTATCTGCCAGGAGCTGGCTGGTGTGGGTATGATCCGAGTCTGGGTCTTGTTGTTGCGGATCGCCATGTGGCCCTGGCATCCGGACCGACAGCGGCGGCAACCCGCCCCTTCAGCGGACGTTTCCGCGGCACCGACGCCGAAGCGACGATGACGGTGGATCTGCAGATCCATTCGACACCAGCAGAGTGACTGCCTCTGGCGGCAGTCAGAACCGTCGGAGTTACACCGCGGCGCGCACATCGCCTGCCGCAGCCTGCACCAGCGCCCGCATGTAGGCGATCGAGTAGGCCAACCCCGTGCCCGGCCCGCCAGCCATTGCGGGGATATGATCGGGAATGATGCAGCCGTCATAACCGACGTCGTGCAGGGCCCCCATCACCTTGTACATGTCCATGTAGCCATCGTCGATGAAGGTCTCCTGCCAGGGGGACGGCAGCGGGTTGCTGACATTGCGAAAATGCACCTTGAACAGCTTGCCGAGCCCACCGAAGTAGCGGATGACTTCCAGCACGTCGCACCCCATGGCGGCCCCCCCTTCCAGCCAGCAGCCGACGCACAGACACACACCGATGTTCGGACTGTCGGCGATCTCGATGGCCCGCTTGTAGCCCTCGAAGGTGCCGAAGATGCAACGGGGCACGCCACCCAGCGCATATACGGGCGGATCATCAGGATGGATGCCGATGTAGACCCCCGCCGCCTCGGCGACAGGTGCCACCTTGCGGATGAAGTGCTCGAAGTTGTCCCACAGTTCCTCTTCCGAGTACACCCGCCCGTGTGTCAGTTCTCCTGCATACTCCCTGCCGTTCCACTGGCCGCGGGCCGTCGCCAGATCCATAGTGCGCGCCTCCACGCCACCGCGGCCGAGGGTGCGGCCCGTGCTCCAGATGCCATTGGCCATATGTGCGTACGTGTTGTAGTGAATGCCGGCGGCGCCCAGGTTGCGGATGAAGGTGAGGAATTCCTCGACCTTGTCGTCGCGCCCGGGCAGATTGAGAGTGATCTCCTCGACGTTGTGTACGCTGTGGTTGGCGATGCGATAGATCTGCAGGCCGTAGGGCGTCAGACGCTGCTGCATGCGCCGATAACTGTCGGCCGTCTGTTGCGCCGGGTCGTCGATGATGACCATCGCCCAGTCCACGGCCAACTGCTGTAGCAACTGCAGATCCTCGTCCCTGGCACTATGTGAGACGTAGGTGCCGATCTGGATGCCAGGACGGGGCGCCCGGAATCCGGGAATTGTACTGAGTGCATGGCGTTGCAGATTCTCGATCGATCCCGTCATGGTCGGCACTCTCCGTGCAAGGGGTGACGTCGCAGCAGCGCCTACGAAGGCCTGTTGCTGACCTGCCGTCAAGCTGGGGCAGGGCTCTGCGGGTGCCGATCATCCCCGGCGGCGTCGGTGAATGGCGCCAGCACCACATCCCACCCCGGGTCGTAGCCGGCTCGCAGTACGCCGCCCACTTGCGCACCGAACTCCTCCCACCCACGGTGCTCGAGGTTGACGACGGTGCCATCCGCCACTTCGCGGAAACGGACCTCAAGGATCGACGCCGCCTCCGGTGTCAGGTTGGGATGCCAGGCCAGCACAAAGCGTTCGGGCGGATCCCAGGCGATCACATCAGCCCAGACGTGCTCGGCGCCATCGCCGTGCACCTCCAGCACGCGACCGCCGACGCAGGCCTCAAAGCGCACCCCCGTGACGTGGGTGCCACCAATGGAGTGTGTCGCCAGGGGCCACCATTCCCCCATACACGCCGTGAACAATTCGAAGGCGTCGTGGCTGACGAGCGGCACACACCGCTGCTTGAGGATCGGTGCGATGGGAAGTGGAGAAACTCTCATTTTCCGGCATCCTTTCTTGCAGCCTCGTAGAAGCTATCGATATCATCCTCCCACATCAGGTCACCTCGAGGTGTTGTGAAACCGCCGGCTGATAATACATACGTCTATACTTATGTATGATCAGCACACTTCCCCCGATGGCCCCGCAGAATCCAAGGAGATGATGGCATGAGAGGATTGCTGAGTGACCTGTCCGTCCTGCGCAACGGCCGCAGCGGCCGCCATTCGAGCTGGGATACCAGCGGCCGCAATGCCGACGCCTGGATCCTGGCGCCCGGCGAAACGCGTGTATTGGCCGACATCGATGGACCGGGCCTGATCAACCACATCTGGATGACGCAGGGCCAGCACTACCGCGAGGTCCTGTTGCGCATAACCTGGGACAATGCGAAAACGCCGAGCGTCAACGTGCCCCTCGGCGATTTCTTCGGCCTCGGCCACAACATCGTCAACTCCTACCAGTCCCTGCTGTTTACCGCCTCGACGCGTGCCAACAACACGTTCAACAGCGGCTGCGCCCTCAACTGTTACGTCCCCATGCCCTTTGCCGAGCGAGCCCTGGTGGAACTCGTCAATGAGAGCAAGGAGGCGCACCGACAGTACTTCTATATCGACTGGGAAACGACGGAGCAGACCACGGAGGACGTGCAGGGCTATTTCCACGCCGAATTCCGCCGCCAGAACCCCTTTGGTGGCTGGGGCCACGAGATCCGCGTCAACACCCCCGAGGCGAATGTCGTCAACAAGGAGCGCACGGCGTACGACAGCAACTACGTCATCCTCGAAACCAGCGGTGCCGATCACTACATCGGCTGCAACCTGTCGGTGACGAACTTCCAGGGAACCTGGTGGGGCGAAGGGGACGACATGATCTGGGTGGACGGCTACAAGTGGCCCCCCGATCTGCACGGCACCGGCTCCGAGGATTACCTGAATCAGGCCTGGGGCATGCAGGACAACGCCTTTCTGCGCAATGGCTCGTCGATCCACGAAAGCAACACCCACGGCTACCAGACCAGTTACGTCCATCATCTGGAAAACCCGGTGCGCTTCCGCAAGGACATCAAGGTGACGATCGAGCATGGCCACGGAAATCACCTGTGCAACGAGATGAGTTCCGTCGCCTATTGGTACGCCGCCAAACCCTCTCGTGTCGCCAGGCCGCCGGCTGTGGCCCGACGTATGCCGGTACTGCGCGACAACCAGGGCACCTGGCTCATGGATAAGAGCAACCAGACGACGTCAACGACGATCACCGCCAATCGTGAGATGAAAGCAAACAAGGCGAAGTGGAAGAAGGATCATTCATGAACTGGGAGGCGATTGCAGCCCCGTTCCAGCACGCCGTTGTTGCGCCCGAAGGCGACCTCGGCGAGTGCGTCTTCTTCGCCTTCCAGGGGGATCGACTGCTCGTGTCGATGGAACGGCAGGACCACGGCGGCATTCTGCCCCGGGCGCGGGTCTTCGACGAGATCGGCATGCCCTGTCGCGACCCGCACTACCTCGGTTCACACAACGGCGTGCACTGCTTCACCATAGACATCGATGACGGCGCCGAGCCCCCCGCCGGCATGGCCCTGCACGGGCTGCGCATGTTGTACGGCTCGCTCGATGAGCCGACGTTCCAACTGGCGGGGCGCGCTTTCCAGATCGTCAACTGGGATCGCACCCACCACTTCTGCGGCCGCTGTGGCACGGCCGCCGACTACCACGAGAGTGACCGGGCGCGCCAGTGTTCCAGCTGTGGCCTGCTGTCCTTCCCACGGGTATCCCCGGCTGTCATCATCCTGATCCACAGGGGGGACGAGTTCCTCCTGGCGCGCAATGGCCGGTTCCCGCAGGGGCGCTACAGCATCATCGCCGGTTTCGTCGAGGCGGGCGAAGCACTCGAGGAAGCGGTGGCGCGCGAAATCCACGAGGAGGTCGGCCTCGAAGTCACCGACATCACCTACCACAGCAGCCAGCCGTGGCCCTTCCCGCACTCGCTGATGATCGGCTTTACCGCGGCCTGGCAGAGCGGCGACATCAAGGTGGATGGCGAAGAGATCGTCGACGCCGACTGGTTCAGCGCCGATCATCTGCCGGAATCATTGCCGGACGGCATCAGTATTTCGCGCCGCATCATCGACGATTTCCTCGCCCGGCATCCGGCCTGAGCCAGCGGAAGATTGCAGATGACGAAAACCGAAAAGGCCACTTTCATCCTGGAGACGCTGGAAGGGCTGTACGCCCTGCCGCCGGTTCCTCTGACCCATCGATCACCGTACGAATTGCTGCTCGCCGTGTTGCTCTCGGCGCAGACGACAGACGTGAAGGTGAACGAAGTGACACCGGCGCTGTTCAAGGCGGCCAACACGCCGCAGAAGATGGTGCGCCTGAGCGTCGATGAGATCCTCGGATTCGTGCGCACTGTCGGTCTGGCCCCGGGCAAGTCGAAGAATATCCACCGCTTGTCCGAACTGCTGCTGGAGCGCCACGACGGGCAGGTGCCGGAAACCCTCGAAGAACTGGAAGCCCTGCCCGGGGTCGGTCACAAGACGGCATCCGTCGTTGTTGCCCAGGCCTTCGGGCAACCCGCATTCCCCGTGGATACCCACATCCACAGACTCGCCTACCGTTGGGGCTTGTCCAACGGCAGGAACGTGGAACAGACCGAAAAGGACCTGAAGCGCACCTTCCCCATGGAGACATGGAACAGACTGCACCTGCAGATCATCTACTTCGGACGCCAGTACTGTCCGGCGCAGCGGCATGACCCAAAAGCCTGCCCCCTCTGCAAAGTCGTGGGTCGCAAGAGTCTGCTGAAGTGAAGAAATCGCGCCGCGATTTCACCAACGAATGCGCAGCATTCGTCAGCGTGGAGAGCATCACATGAATCGCGTGAAAATTGGCATCATCGGTTGCGGCGTTATCGGCAGACACCACGCCGCCGCTGCTGCAGCGTGCCCTCACATCGACCTGGTCGCCGTCGCCGATCTCATCAACGACCGGGCGCAGGCCATGGCCGGCCAGCACGGCATCCCGAAGATCTACGGCGAAGGCGCCGATCTGATCGATGACAGACAGGTGGACGGTGTTGTGCTCGCCTTCCCCGCCGTGGGGCGTTTCGACATGGCGCTGCGCGCCTTCCGCAACGGCCTGCACGTGCTGACGGAGAAACCGGCGGCGATGCACGCCGACCAGGTGCGTCAACTGATCACCGCGCGCGGTGACCTGATCGCCGGGTGTTGCAGTGCGCGCTATCGATTCCTCGAGTCCAGCGAGGCGATCACCCGTTTTGTCGCCGAAGGCCATCTGGGCGCATTGCGCAGCATTCACTGTCGCGCCATCCGACCGGGCGGCCCGCCGCCGGAAAATCCCCCACCCATCTGGCGCCTGCGTACCGACCTCAACGGCGGCGGCATCATGTCCAATTGGGGCTGCTACGATCTCGACTACCTGCTGGGCCTCACGGGCTGGACCGTGCAGCCAGAGACCGTTCTGGCTCGCACGTGGACGGTGCCCCCTGCCTTTGCCGCCAGCGCCGATCCGAGTTCTGATGCCGAAACTCATGTGTGTGCCACGATCCAGTGTGGCCACGGCATCGCCATCCATTACGAGCGGGGTGAGATGGTCGCCGCTGCGCAAAGCCTGTCATGGGACCTGGTGGGCACCGATGGATCCCTCGACCTGCACATGACGGATCGCTCGCGGGCGGTCACCTTCAGGCGAGCCTGTGCACGGACGGGTCTGGAGTCGCGCGTGATCTGGGATCGCGACGAGGGTTCGGTGGCCGTGCACCATGGACCGGTGCAGGACTTTGCCCTGGCCATCCGTGAGGGTCGATCGCCGAAAACCAGCCTCGGGCAGGCCTTTGTTGTGCAGGCGATCACCGACGCCATCTATGCCAGCGCCGCCAGTGGCAGCGCCGTAAGCGTGGCGCGCCTGTAACCGGGCTTATGTCCAGCGGCTCATGGCGCCGAGATTGTGGACCATCTCGAGGCCGCGGTCGCCTGTCAGAGTCTGCCAGGCTCGCTGGCTGCGCATACCACTCTGGCAATACAGCACGACGGTCTTGCCACGCAGATCATCGACATGCCCCTCAATGGTACCCAGCGGAAAGTTGACGGCGCCAGAGATGTGGCCCCGGCCAAATTCATCCGGCTCACGCACATCGACAAGTGTTGCGCCCGCAGCCACCAGCGCCTTCGCCTCGTCTGCGGATATGGGTCTGGCCCGGCCTCCTGCCATGCGCAGGGCGGCCTCATAGAGCCAGGATGCGACACAGAAATGTGTCAAGATGACGATGAGCTGCAACGGCACGAGCATGGCGCCAAAGGTGTAGGCCAGCAGCGGGACGCCATTCGCGAATGCCAGGCCAATGCCGAGGTTCATGAATCCACCCGCAGCACAGGCAATTCGCCGTGGCAGCGGGTTTGGCGGCAGGCGGGCGCCTCCCCATAGGGGCCGCAGCAGGTGATTGTAGAGTCTGTCCACCGGGTGCCATGCCGGCGCCCAGAACGGCAGAATCCCAAGGGCAGCCATGGTGAAATGAATCTCCGGGCGCTGCGTGTACAAGCCGTAGAGGGCTCCGAGTATGGAGACGAAGGGGGCGAAGCGCAGGCTCCAGCTGAGCTGCCTCAATTCTGCCGCGTCGTGGTCGTAGCCCTGTTGCTTGAGAGCTGGTATGGGTTCTGTCATGAGTTTGGTATCACTCTGCAAGTGTGCAGCGGCGATGGACTGCCTTGGATTTTCGTGTTCGCTTGCCACGATCGATCTGCGACCAGACCGGCACCAGCCCGTCGTCTACCAGGCCTCCAGGCCCAGCAGCTTCCTGCCATGATCGGTAAGCTCCGCCGGATCGTTCTGCTCTTCCCAGCGTCGCTGGTCGCCGGGGAAGGCCGTACCTGAGGGGTTCAGCCGATCTCGCCACAGTTTGATCCGTGCCTGACGTGCCCCCTCGTCACCAAAGTTGGCCGGTGACATGGTGATGTACTGCGCCAGGCGGGGTCGGGTTGACGTATTGGGGGCATTGCCGTGCGCCAGCAGTCGATGCCAGATCAGCAGATCCCCCGCCTTGCCGGCGATTCGTTCGACCTGCAGCTCGGCCAGATCCGGGCGTCGAGGGTCACGATCCTCCGGTTGACCACGCACCCAGTCTTCGAAGGTTCGGTGGAACCCCGGCACACACTGGAACGTGCCCTGCTCCACGGGTGTATCCTCGAGATAGAGCACGCCCTGCACGCCAAAGGGAATGGGGCGCCGGGACGTGTCCAGGTCCCAATGGATCATGCCATCGTGGTTCCAGTCCGGCTTGTCCGCACGGTTGGGTGGTTTGCAGTTGGCCCGATCCATGCTGACCCACAGATCCTCACGCCCCCAGATCTCGGCAAAGGCGGCGTGCACGCGGGGGTGCTGACGGTTATTCCACAGCCCCTGGGTCTGATACATTTCCACCATGCCCCCTTTGCGCATCGGTTCGTGGTACCAGTCGTCGGGGGCCGTACGGTCCATACCCAGAAAAGCCCAGACTTCATCGACGACGGCATCCAGGTTCTCCTGCGGCACTGCCTTCGGTATGATCACGTAGCCGTTGGTATTCCAGAAGGCCAGGTCTGCTGCAGTCAGGATCGTCACGGGCATCCTCTCTTGAGTCGCGGTCCAGCGCCCATCGGCGGG
>JAQCJA010000152.1 GCA_027593305.1 bacterium | reverse complement strand
AACGAACCTTCCGCGAGACCGAACTCGAACGATCCATGGACGGCCGCGGCCACGTGACCTTCCGCTCCTCCCTCCCGGATGGCGACACCGAGCACAAGTTCCACGCCGCAGCGGATGGTCAACTCGGCGGCATCATGAAAGTGTATCGGGAGTGGCAGATCAGCGGCGACGAGGCGTGGCTCAAGCGCATGTACCCCCTGGCGAAGCGCAGCATGGACTACTGCATCCGCACCTGGGACCCGAAGGACCGGGGCATCCTGGAGGAACCCCATCACAACACGTATGACATCGAGTTCTGGGGACCCGACGGGATGTGTACGAGCTTCTATCTGGGCGCCCTGGCGGCGATGGCCGAACTCTCGCGTGACATCGGCAAAACCCAGAACGCGACACGCTACGATGAACTCGGGAAAAGGGGCGCCGCCTATCTGGATCGCCACCTGTGGAACGGTGCCTACTACGAACAACGTGTCACCTATCGCGGGCTCAAGGACAAGTCCTTCGCCCGACTCGTGGACAAGGTGAACGCCGACAGTGGCGAGGTCGACAGGCTGTTGAAGCGGGAGGGGCCGAAGTACCAGTACGGATCCGGCTGCATATCGGACGGTGTGATCGGCAGCTGGATGGCGGCGATCTACGGCATCGATTCGCCCCTGAGCCGGACCCGTGTGCGCCGCAACCTGAAGGCCATCTTCGAGCACAACTTCAAACCGGACCTCAGCGATCATGCCTGTACCCAGCGGCCCGGGTATGCCTGGGGTAATGAGGCAGGTCTGCTGCTGTGCTCCTGGCCCAGAGGCGGGAAGCCGACCCTTCCTTTCGTCTATTCGGATGAGGTGTGGACGGGCATCGAGTATCAGGTCGCATCCCATCTGATCGAGGAGGGCCTCGTCGATGAAGGTCTGACGATCGTCAAGGGAGCTCGTGATCGATATGACGGGCACGTGCGCAATCCCTGGAACGAATATGAGTGCGGCAACTACTACGCCCGGGCCCTGGCCAGTTACGCTCTGTTGGGCTCGCTGTCCGGCTTTCGCTACTCCCGCGCCAAGAAGACGCTCTGGTTTGGTCCGCAGCTGGAAGCAGAACGCTTCACGACCTTCTTCTCCGCGGCGACCGGTTTCGGCACCATCACGCTGACGGCTTCGGCCCTGACGATCGACGTTGTCGAGGGCACACTGGATGTCGATACAATTCATCTGACAAGGCAGGGCAGGCGGCTCAGGATCAGCAGGCACGTGCGGGCCGTTGCCGGGAAGAAGGCCATTGTCAGAATCCAGTAACAGCCGCATGGCACCCGCATTCCGTCTCGAGGCGCTGACGGATTTCGTCGACGACGCCCTGCGGTTGACGTTCACCGAAACGCACATCGACTCGATGATGGCGACCCTCGCCGGCATGGGAGTGACACGTGTGAGTTGGGCCTACTACGCCGACGGACGGGGTGGATTCGTCACGCCATCGGGGCTGAACCAGAGCTGGACGCATCTGGCAGAAACGTATGCCGGTCTGGGCAATCCGCTGCAGGTCGCCGTCGCCGCGGCGCACCGGCACGGCATGGAGCTCTACGCCTACTACAAGCCGTACGAAACGGGACCGGCTTCCTGTCTGCCCGAAGGCGCACCAGAAGCGCTAACCCATGGCTTGCTGCCACATCTCGGCGGCCTATTGAACGGGCTCGATCCCTTCGTCGTCGCCCATCCGGAGCTGCGCATTTGTCACAGGCCCGATGCCAGCATCGGGGATCTGTCGGACGTGCCGATCACATCGCTGCAGCTGACCAGGAAAGACGCGTCGCCCACGCGCATCACCGCCGAACATCTGCAGCTCTGGGGAAGTGACAACAACTACCAGTACCAGCCGCTCAACGCGCAGTTCGGTTTGCTCCTTTGATGCCATCTTCGACGATGTCGTGACGACGGAAATGATCGATCGCTGCCAGGCAAAGCAGATCCCGGTGACGGTGAATCGCTACATCCAGCCGACGGGCGTGGATGAGTTCCTTCGGGTGCGTGCCGATGACAGATTTGCCGGCTGCATCCTCTACGAGACGGCGAGCTTTCTGGCCTATGACGAGTTGGGCAACTGCTCCGTGTCGAACGATGTGGCCGAGGAAATCGCGCGACGTATGGCGGCAGGAGCAGCCTGACTCAACCCGTGCGGGCAACACACACGGTAAGCTTTGCCCCTGTCTTCAGCACCCGCGCCCGGGGCAATCTTGCCTGCCCCCAGTCGCGCAGATCGATATCCCGCAGGACCATCCGGCCGCCGAGCACTTCGACACACACCTCCATCACTGCGCCTTTTTGTGTCAGGTGCGCCGTGCCCCACGCATCTCCCGTGGAGACGAACCAGCGACCCGGACGTGCCGCCAGGCGCATACGCTGCGCTCCCGCATGATAGTGGAAACCCGTCCATGCCAGATGTGCCGCCCAGGCGATCATGGCGCGCGCGTAGTGGTGGCCACACTCGGCCTCATCGAAGGGATTGCGCTTGCGCCCGTCATAGCGGGCGCGGATGTCACCGATGTGACCCAGGCCCGCCTTTTCCTGACCCTCGAAGAGCATGCCGATGGCAGCGGTGTATTCGAAGCCCGTCATGACTTCGGTGAAGTACGGGAAAGGATTGTCCGGCCGCTCCCCGGGGTAACTGGCCATGAGCAGCGCCGCTTCCTCTCCGAGTGCGTACGAACGCAGCACGTTGAAATGGCCTTGCAGCGAGGGGCGACCGTTGTGTTTCGAGATGCTGCGCAATGTCCGCCGCACGTGTTGCGGCTTGAGCAGATATCCCAGGTCACACACGTGCGCCAGCAGTTGGCCGATGAGCTGGTCCACCAGACAGCCGCCGGCGAGCTGGTAGTCGGGATTTGTCGCATCAGCGGCACCGGCACCGAGGCGCAGCTCCGGCGCGACATCCGTTTCGCGGCGCGGTGGACGTACCTCGTGTTCGTAGTACTGGCCGTTGAACAGATGCGTATCCATCCAGGCGCGGCCGCTGTCGAACAGCTGACGGCAAGACACGGCGAAGTCCTCATCACCAAGGGTGCGACTCATCTCTTCTGCGGCGCGCAACGCCGCCAGGTACCAGGCACCCATCTGCGGGTTGGGGCCATAGTACTCGACGTCCATCGTGTTATGCTGGCAGCCCTCCATGACACCATCCTGGTCGGCGTCCCAGCCACCGGGGATCCAGCAGAACTCGAGCGCCCGTCGCACCGCCGGCCACAGCCCTCGCAGCCACGCGTCGTCGCCGCACAGCTGCCACTCGCGGTAGACCTTGACGATGCAGCCCATCTGCCCATCGGCAGCACCTTTGCCGAAGGCCTGGGCCCTCGTCAGGGGCAGGTTGACGCGAAAACTCATCAAGCCACTGTCGGCCGTGGCGTGCTGGAATTCGACCTCGCGCATGCCCCGCGCCAGATCACCGTAGAGAAAGGCCAGACTCTGTTCGTAGTTCCACACGTGGGTGCAGGAGCCGTGACAGCAGCCACTGTGATCGCTGTAGCCCTCCCAACCATACAGGTGACCGTCGGGCGTGCGGAAACAGGTCTGCGTGCGCAGCGTACTCAGATTGAACAGCGCCGCCTCTTTCACCACGGGCGGCAGATCGCTGCTGCAGAAGGCATTGACGAACTGCACCGTACGCCGCTCCAGAGCCGGCAGGCGCCCGGCGGTTTTGCGCACCACATCCCAGGCGTCGGCAAAACGTCCGGTATACTCGTTGCCGATCCGGTCATCCCTGGCACTGCAGTCCTGCTCCTTGTCGCAGGGCGTCCACGTGTGCCGATTCGGAAAGTGCCAGGTGATGACGAAGGTCAACGATCGTTCCCCGCCGGCGGGTACGCTGGTCTCGGCAGCGAGAGACGCAATCGGCATGGCCTCGCCATCGGCGGCGCGATCCTCGAGTCGACCGTCGCCATGAAAATCGTCCCAGAAGTCGAGGACCGACGTCCCCCACCCCGCTTTTTTCCACGCCAGTCTCGATGACACTCGGGGCGCCGTCGTCGCCAGTGCCAGGCTACCCCACTGCGGCGCCGTTGGCTCGACACCGGCAGAATCCAGCAGAATCCCCTGCATCCCCTGCATCTTCCGGCGGCGGTTGCGGTTGCCGACACAGGTCCCCTCGGCGCCATCGGCACCAACGAAGTTCGGCACCGACAGACACACCGATGCCTTGACCGTTTTCTTACCCGGATTGCGCAACACGCAGCGCAGCACCGCCAGCGGCAGGGACGACGCCTCCGTGTCGGCAGGGATCATGGGATTGAAGGCTTCCAGACGTGCCTGCAACGGCACGTCCGGGTCACGCAGGTGCACCTGACCGAGAGGATAGGCCGTGTCGAAGCGCGCCTCGCGGAATCGTGGCCAGCCGTGATTGGCGGCAACGGCACCCATGGAGCCCTGGATCTCGTGCGCCGGCACCGGCCCCTCGAGCAGGCGTGTCACCGCCTCCTGGCCCGCCGCCTGCGCCCGCAGGCAGAGGAAGGGCGCCCCGCTGAAGCGCGGACCCGGCACGTAGCCCTTCGCCGGCCGGTTCATGACCTCCCAGTCGCACAGATTCCCGCGCCCGCCGAGGGATACCGTGCCCGTGCCGATGCCACCCAGCGGCAGGGCGATACGCTGCAGGTGTTCGCCCGCGTACGAGCGCAGGACGGGCCAGTCGGATTGGGTTGCCATGATGCTGATTGTACGGCACCTGGACCTGCGCAGCCAACGATCGACCTGCGCAGCCAACGGCCGACCCGACGGCTAGACCCGTTCCGCTTCCACCATACGGATGTCATCGATGCCGTAGTGCAGCATGGCGAGCCGCTCGAGACCGAGGCCCAGTCCCACCGCCTTGATGCGGGTCGAATCGTAGCCCAGCCCCGTGCTACCGAAGGGTAGGCGTATTGTCATAGAGTGCCTCTGCCTGTTGTGGCCGTGTGTTGGGCTGCATTCATCGGGCTGCATTCATGGGTCTGCCGCCGCCGCGGGCCCTGTCATATCCAGCAGGATGCCCAGCCGGGCATTGGATCATCCATCAGCATTGCCCACCCGCATCCCGTACATATAGTAGGACTCCCGTGCCATACCCAGGGAGCGGTACGTGTCCTGCGCTCGTTCGTTGTCGTGCTCCACGTACAGGCGGATGCCGCGCACGTCAGGATCGGCCTCGGCACGCTGCTGCACCCAGGCGAAGAGGCGGCGAAACACACCACGGCGGCGGGCCTCCACCGGCACATAGACGCTCTGAATCCACCACAGGTTGCCGTCCCGCCAGTCGCTCCACTCGTGGGTCACCATCAGGCAACCGGCGATCTGTCCTTCCCGTTCGGCAACGATATAGAAGCCGGCGCCAACGCCCTGCAGAAAACGTCTCACCCCGCGCGTCACGGTCGCCCGGTCCAGCACATTGCCCTCGGTCTCCTGCGCCAGGCGGCAGTTGAAGTCGGCGATGGTGTCGACATCTGCCAGCTGCGCCTCACGAATGGTCAACTCGTCAGACAACACTATTTCCCCCACACGCTGCCTGTGGGTCCGGTATCGGGCCACCGTTCGATGACGGCCTTCTTGCGGGTATAGAACTCGATGCCATCCGGGCCATGCACCCGCAGGTCGCCGAAGATGCTGCGCTTGTGGCCGCCGAAACTGAAGAATGCCATGGGTGCCGGCACACCGGCGTTGATGCCGATCATGCCACACTCGATCTCGTTGCGGAACTTTCGCGCCGCGCCACCGGAGGCGGTGAAGATCGAATTGCCATTGCCGAAGGGTGTCGCATTGGCAAAAGTGATGGCCTCATCCAGCGAGGCTGCCCGCATGACGGACAACACAGGTCCAAAGATCTCCTCCTGAGCAATACGCATGGACGGTGTCACATGATCAAACACCGTGGGCCCTACGAAGAAGCCATGGGGCAGGCCCTCGACTTGTGCCCGGCGGCCATCGAGACGCAGGGTCGCACCCTCGTCGACGCCGATCTGGATGTAGCTCTCGACGCGACGCTTGTGTTCGGCGGTGATCACGGGTCCCATGCCCGTGTCACCCACCAGACCGTCGCCCAGCTGCAACGATTTTGCCAGTGCGATCACGCGATCAACGATCTCGTCGCCCCCGGCGACAGGCACCAGCACACTCGACGCCATGCAGCGTTCGCCGGCACAGCCGTAGGTGGAACCGATCACGGCCGCTGCCGTTTCCTCGATGTCGGCATCGGGCATGACGACGATGTAGTTCTTGGCGCCGCCGAGAGCCTGCACACGTTTGCCCGCCGCCGCCGCGCTGCGCCAGACGATCTCTGCCACCGGCGTGGAACCAACGAAGGAGATCGCCTCCACTTGTGGATGGGTGATGAGCTGTTGCACAACGTCACCCCCACCATGGACCACACTCAGCACCCCATCGGGCACACCCCCCTCATGCATGATGCCCGCCACCAGGGCTCCCGTCATGGGACACTTGTCCGAGGGCTTCAGGATGAAGGTGTTGCCACAGGCGATGGCGACGGGAAACATCCACATGGGGATCATCGCCGGGAAATTGAAGGGGCAGGCACCGGCGACCACACCCAGTGGCTCGCGATAGATGTAGCCGTCCACACGGGTGGCGATGTTCTCGATGAAATCCCCCTTGGCCATGGATGGCATGCCGGCGGCGAACTCCACCACCTCGATGCCACGGCGCACCTCCCCTTCGGCTTCGGCGAGGGTCTTGCCGTTCTCGCGCACCATACACTCGGCGATCTGGCCACTGCGCTGCTCCAGCAGTTGTTTGCAGTGAAACAGGATCCGGCAGCGGCGTATGACGGGCATGTCCCGCCACGCGGGAAAGGCGGCAACCGCGGCGGCCACGGCGCGGTCCACATCCGCCGGGGACGACTCGATGAACTGCGCCAGGACGGTGGTGCCATCCGCGGGATTGAGCAGGGGCTTGTCGCCGCCACCCGTGGGATCGACCCATTGCCCGTTGATCAGATTCTGCAGTTTTGGTGCCATGAAGGGCTCTCCGATCTGTTGGTACCTCACGGTCTCACCTTATCTGCGAATGCCGCTGCATGCAAGGGTTGCACGTTGTCGCGACATTTGCCCATGTTGGTGCGAGGATCTGACCGACCGCACCCCAAACCGAATCGACGTATGCAACAGTCCGTCCTCACCGCCGAAGATCACGAGCACTTCATCGAGCACGGATTCGTCGTGCTGCGTGGTGTGGTCCCCACGGCAGTCGCCGCCGCCGCTGTCGCCACCCTCGAGGATGACAACTGCGACCCGACGCGCAAGGCCGACGCCATTGCCGCCTGCACGACGGACAGGATGCTCGACGCCATTGCCGAGCTCTTTGGCGTCGGCTACACGCTGACCCGACGCCGGGGCGGCAGCGATCTGGCGCGCAGGTACCAACCGGAGACGGTGTGGCCGGAGCCTCGTGCCCATGTGGACGACAGCTATCCGACGATCATGCCCGGTGGTTGGGCTGTGGGCTCTTTCACATTTCTCACAGCCCTTCAGTCTCACGGTGGTGCCTTCATCTATTTCCCGGGCGCCTACCGCCGCTACCGAGAACTGATGGCCCGCAGTTGTGAGTGCATCAAGGGTGCCGCGCAACTGCCATGCAACTCCGGGCCGTATCAGGAGTTTCTCGCCGCACCGGGGGACGTGCTGCTTTTCCACCATCTCGCGGGCCATACGGGCTCCGACAATGTTGTGGATCCGGTGACTCGACACGCCCTGCTCAATCGCTGGCACCCGCAGGAACGTATCGTGCCCGGGGACAGGAGCTTCGCTGTGATGACGACCATCGAGAAGGTCAATTCCGCCCTGTATCAGGCGCACCATTCGGGTGCAGGCGACGTATCGAGGCGGCAAGCGATGAACCCTGGCGCCTCGGCGACGCTTGCTGCCGGGATCGCGCCTTGGGAGACCGTTCGCAGCTGTGCCATCCTGCACTTCGATGGGCGCCTGCATCTGTTCCACTGCGGCGATGCAGCGGCGACGCAGATCCACCGTGCTGTCAGTGAAAACGGCGTCACCTGGGAGGCTGAGACGCCGCTCGACCTGAACATCGGCTCGGCGCGCGCCCTGCACTTCCACCAGTACGGCCTCGACGCCATCCTCGGTGTTACCACCGACGACGGTCGTGCCCATCTGTTTTCATCACGGGACATGTGTAACTGGCGCCCCCTCGCCGTCCTACACGATACACGGACGGCGACGCCCTGGTTCGTCTACGCCCAGTACCCGAGCAAGATTGCCGGCGGGCAGGCCCTTTTCGTTGTGCCTCAACAGGACAGCAGCAGTGTCGTCTGTCACTGGGGCGAGCGCTGGGAGGACGCCGGGCAATGGACAACGGCATCGGTGGCGCTGCGCGCCCCGGAGGCACGATCGATCCATGATCTGACGATCGCCGCCCACTTCGGCGACTCACGCTGCACCTTTGTTGTCGATCTGGACGATGGCTTGGGTGGCACCTTGCCGTACTACGTACAGCCACAGGATGTAGCCCTCGACGGCGGGCCGTTACAGCCGTTGCCGTACTCGAGCCCATCGGCGCCGCGCAATCTGCGCATCCTGCATCGCGCCCGCTCGTACTGGCTCGTCACCTATATGCGGACGACAGCAGCCGGCGATCGCTTGTTCTGGGGGGCGATCGACTGGAGCCTGAGCCAGCCTGTCCTGCAGGAACTGACGACGGCGGCAGACCTGCATTCGGCACGTTGCATCGTCGGCTTCGTCTGATGCCGACCTGTCAGCCAACAACGATCATCTGGCGCCGCTTCGGCAGGGAGCACGGCGAGCAGACGTTCTGCCTGAACGACGCAGCCACCGTGCACAGTCACCTTGTTGCCGAAGTCGAACAGGCCCGTCAGACCCCGGAGAACCAGTGGCGCTGGTATCAGATCAATGATCGGTTCCTCGTCGAGCGGCTGACGTCGCCACAGGGCCAGACCACGGGCCTGCTGTCCTATCTGCCGCAACACAACTGGCTCATCGAGGATCGCTGGGACGAGGCGGGCCGGTCGGTCGAATGGTGCATCCATCTGGGCTCAACGTTATGCGACGAGGCGCTGTCGAGCTGGGTGTTCACCGACTGGTTCGTTGATGTCCTGTGGAATCCATCCTCGAATCGCTACCGCGTCGAGGATCTCGATGATCTGGCCCTCGTGCATCAACTGGGTATCATCGATGATGTGCTGCTGCACCACATCATGCATTCGACACAGCTGCTGCTCGCCGCCCTGGAGCATTCCTTTCCGCCCATGGAGCTGACG
>JAQCJA010000151.1 GCA_027593305.1 bacterium | reverse complement strand
AACTACGGTAAGTCTTTCCGGTCTTTCATTCTAGTCCAGCCCAGAAAACCACACTTGCCTAAGGTCTAGTTGCGTCCCCCGGCGTCCGTGGCCTCGGGACGGGGCAGCGTCTGCCAGACGGTGTGGCGCTGGCCACGCAGGGCTCCCAGCACACCAAGCAGGGCGCCGAGATTGATCGCGCAGAAGTAGGCCGGCACGTAGAACAGGCTGAGGCGCCCCGGCCCCGTGGGAAACAGCACACCGATCGCGGCCAGAGCGTAGAACAGAACCTGGCTGCCGAAGAACCAGTCCCAGGGAGTCACACCGGACAGACCCGGCATGGCGCTGGTCGACAGCATCACGAGCAGCAGCACCGGCACCAGCCAGCGGATGACCTTGTGTGATATCACCTGGAAGCAGAACAAGGGCTGCGTCAACGGGTTCCATGCACCCGGAACCGACCACAGGCCGTACAGGGAGCGGGCGACGATCCGACGCCGGCGCCTGAGCTCATCGCCGAAACCGATCGCCACCTCCTCCTCGGCAATGGCTGATGGTTCGTAGACCACACGCTGGCCGCGCAGACGAACACGAATCGGCATGATGAAGTCCGAGATGATGGCTGGCCCGAGTTCCTCGAAAAACTCCCGGCGCATGGCATAGATCGAACCGTTGGCCCCGACCAGCGAGCCCAACAGGCTTTCCCGGCGCTTGAGGAATTGTTCGTAGCGCCAGTAGAACCCCTCCCCCTTGCCTGCGGCCGCACGCTGTGGATTTCGATAGTGCAACTCGCCACACACACAGCCCACTCGATCGTCGGCGAAGGGTCGCACCAACTGCTGCAGCGCGTCGGCGGCATACATGCTGTTGGCATCGGAGAATACCAGGACGTCGCCGGTCGCCTGGCGTACCGCAGCATTCTGCGCCATGGTCTTGCCTGCATTCTGCTCCTGTCGCAGAAACAGGTATCCCGGGTTGCCGACAAAGGTGCGAGCCACGTCGTCGGTGGCGTCCGTCGAGCCGTCGGAGACGACGATGATCTGCAGCCGATCCTGTGGATAGTCGAGGGCGAAGCTGTTCTCCAGCTTGCTGTGCAACACGCTTTCCTCGTTGAAAGCTGTGATCACGAGGCTGACCGTCGGCAGTTTCTCGGGCAGAGGATGCGCCGGCCGGTAACGGCCCGAAGTCAGCAGAGACAGCAGGAGGGGATATCCCAGGTAGCTGTAGACGATCAGGCCGGCGGCAACCCAGAAAATGTCGACAGGGGTCACGTCGTCGTCGCGTGCTTGGTCACCAGCAGTGGCCCGAGGATGAGCCGCTGCAGGCCCGAATCCAGCAGCACACCCATGGCATCGGCTGCGGAACAGACAATGGGCGACCCATGCAGATTGAATGAGGTGTTGAGCAGGACGTGGCGACCCGTGCGCTCGCCGAAACGGGCCAGGATGGCCTCGTACCCCGGGTTCTGCCCGTCTTCGACCAGTTGCGGCCGGGCCGTCAGGTCGGCATTGTGCACGGCCGCCATGAATTCCAGCCGCTGCTCCGTGGAATCGAACGTGTTCATCATGTAGGGTGAGGGCAGACCCTTGGGATTGGTAAAGTAGGCCGCTGCATGGCGCCGCAGGACAACGGGGGCAAAAGGCATCCAGAAGTCCCGCTTCTTTATCATTCGATTGATGACTCGAACCACATCCTGGTTCCGCGGGTCTGCGAGAATCGAGCGGTTCCCCAGAGCCCGCGCACCGAATTCCATGGGGCCGGCGGCCCGCGCGACAATCTCGCCATCGGCCAGAAGCTGTGCCACACGGTCGGCCATGTCGGCCGGTTCTTCCACGGTGACCTGATCGCCGCCGGCAGCGGCCGCCTGCCGGCATTCCTCCGGCGAAAGATCGTTGCCGAGATAGCAGTGTTCGATCGGTCTGGGCAGGCCACCGAGAGACCGCGCTTCCAGGTAACAGGCACCGATGGGCAGCGATTCATCACCACACGAGGGAAAGGCCTCGAAGAACTCGATCTCAGGCAGCTCCGACACAGCCTTGTTGGCCTTGACGTTCATGAAGACGCCGCCGGCGGCCAGCACGCGCCCCACACCCGTCTGTTCCACACAACGCTGCACCCAGGCACAGAGGATCCGCTCGGTAAAGAGTTGCAGACCGGCACACACCGAGTCAAAGCGGGTGCGGCCCAGGTCCCTCTGCAGACGCGGCCCCACCGCCGACAACGGCTCGCGGAACGTGCGGCGGAAGCGCAGCGGATGGACTGGATCAAAACCGAGGTACCCTGCGTACATACGAGCCGTCGGTTCGGCGTAGCGCGGATCCGCGTACGGCGCCATGCCCATCAGTTTGTATTCGTGTTCCAGAGGCGTAAACCCCAGCAGGTGGGTCGTGACCGCATAGAGCTCTCCGAGGCTGTCGGCCTGCGGGATGGTCTCGAGGCACGTCAGGTCACCATCGCGACCGACCCAGACCGATCCGGACTGGCCGTCCCCGCCGCCGTCCAGCGTCAGCACCAGATACGCTTCGTCATCCCGGCGCAGGCCATGGTAGGCTGTTGCCGCGTGGGCCTCGTGATGCGCGCAGAAAGTGACCTTGTCCGGGTCAAACCCCCAGCCAGAAACGGCCGTGCGCCGCTGGTTCATGCGCTGTTGCGCGCGTCGGTGGCGATAGGCAGCGGCGCCGGTGATGCGGCGCTGCAGCGCCGCCCTGCCCTGGTAGCGGGCATCGAAACTCTCCGTCGCCCAACGCGGCCCCTGTGGGGGCGAGACGAAGTGTGAAGCGCAGCAGACGAGATCCACCTCGGCGGCGGTGATGCCGGCCAGGCGCAACGCCTCGGTCGCCGCCTGTTGCGGCAGGCCGTAGTGGTTCTTGACGCGAACGAGCCGTTCCTCCTGCACCAGTGACACAATGCGGTCCGCGACATAGACCCCCGCCGACGCATTGTGGCCGTCGAAAATCCCCAACAGAACGGGCGTGGGCGTGCTCATAGCGGAGGTCGAAAATCGCGGGAAGTGTTTGTATTTGACAGGATTACGACGTTTCTCACAATAACGAGAGCGCCTTCAGGTCCGTCAAGAAAATCGGCGTCTGCCGGACCCGGTGCTGACGGGAGAAACTAACGGATCGTAACGGTCGTGGTCCGGGCCGTCAGCAACCAGCTCAACCGTCCCACGTAGTCGTCCTCTGCCGGCAACCCATGTTGCGTGTAGGGGTTGTGGGGGATCAGCGGGTAGCTCAGTGTCGCCCCGGCGGGCACCTCGAAGGTGCGCCCGCGCCAGACAAAGGCGGCACCGGCAGCGCTGAAACGACGCTCAATCATCGTTCTCGGTGCCACCGTCGTCGGCTCTTCGTCGCTGCTGAAGTGCAGGGATTCTTGCGGTCGCAGTGCCAGCAGCAGGCCCGCTTCGTACGCACCCTCGATTGCATGGTTCTCCAGACACCCGCTCACACGACAGATGTCCTGCTCGAGATCCATGTCCAGGATGAAGCGGCTGCTGTGCTCGGGCGTCAGTTGCCAACTGAGGAAGCCGTGCCAGGTCGGGCTTTGCACGCGTGCCGCCGGCATTTCGTCGGCGACATCCACGACGACAGGAGTGTCATCTTCGCCCCGTGTCGTGACGGGCCAGGCCATCAGCGCGGCGCAGAAGCTGGCGAAAAACGCCAGCGCCCCATGCAGGAGAGGGCCTTTGCATCGGCGGCGGCCTCGGCGAACAACGACACCGCCTGCGCCGTAACCATGGCGTAATCAACAACGATCCCTTCGCCTTCCGGCCATGCACCATGGAGGCGCTGCGTCGGGACCACGTAGCGGTCGAAATACTGTGCCGCCAGCGACACCCAGGCCGGTCGGTGGAAGTGCTCTCCCGCGCGCTGACAGAGCCGGCCGTGTCACGTGGCATGGTTGCCCGGAAACTCCGCCGGGCCGGCGGCGGAAAAACGATCGTCGAACGGGCCACGAGCCGCTGCGTTGCCCCCTCGATGCTGCGTTCCAGCTGCTGCCGCAGGTCGGCCTCGCCCACGTCGAAGCGCTGCATCAACTGCAGCGACGGCGATGGCGCGAAACCGCGGGCGCTCATCAGGAGCAGCGCCGGGCACCACACCCTCGGCCAGCAACAGGAAGGCGTAGTGCGCAAACTGGTTGTAGTACGATGGCCCCCGGGCGTCGTCCGTGTCACGCAGGTCCAGATCCATGCTGCCACCGGGACCATAGTGCGGGGCGGCCTGGCGCGCCCAGTCCAGCAGCAGACCTGCGGCGGCAGCACGCAGCCGGGGAATGTCCGTCGGCACAATCACCTGCCTCGGGCCGCGACGTGATCACCGGCGACAACCTTCGCGTACACCTGATGGATCCGCGCCGCTACCGACCGGTAGTCGAATTGCTGTTGTGCGTAGCTTCTGATGTGACCACGGTCATAGTCGTCGTAGCCATCGAGGGTGGCTGCCAGCGCCTTCTGCAGGCCCGCCACATCACGAGGCTCCACCAGGCGACCCACCGAATCATCGACGACTTCCTCCGGTCCCCCACAGCGCGTGGTGACCACCGGCAGACCGCAGGCAAAGGCCTCCAGCAACGACAGGGGCAGGCCTTCCGAGTGCGAGGGCAGCACGAAGATGTCCGCCCTGCCGAGCATGGCTGGCATCTGGCGCCAATCGACCTCGTCGATAAAATGCACGCGATCGGCAATACCAAGCCGGGCCGCCTGTGCAGGAAAATCGTTGGCCAGGTCTGTGGCGCCCCCACCGACCAGATCCAGATGCACATCCCGCCCTTCCGCCCGCAGCCCTGCCATGGCCTGCAACAGCTCACCCAGCCCCTTGGCCGGGTCGTATCGGCCGCTGTACATCAGGCGCCAGCCGCCCTCACCTGGCGTACGGGTACCGGGCCGGAAAAGCTCGCAGTCGACGCCGTTGGGGATCTGTTGCAGACGGTCCTCGAGCACACCCAGGTCACGCGCCCGCTGCGCCAACTCGCCACTGACAGCAATCACGGCATCGGCCCCGATGAGGGCATCGCGAACCCAGGCCCGCCAGCTGTCGCGATGCACCGCCAGATCCTTCAGGTCATGGCCGTGCACCGTGACCACAACCGGACGCCCGACACGACGACCGAACTCAACACAGGCGCGCCCGTCGGGGTAGGCCACGTGTGCGTGGATAACGTCGGGCACAGCACCTGCCGTTGCCTCGAGGGCACGCAGGTAGGAAGGCCAGGCGCGGCCCAGCAGGAGCCGGCGTGGCAGAGTCAGATAGGTGGGCCGCCGTACATCGAGTCCATCCATGTTCTCCTGCGCCGGCAGATCCCGGTAGCGACTCCAGCGCCCGCAGCCCCGAAGCGGGAACCAGGGCACGGGGGCCACGACACGTGGCCTACAAAACTCTGTCAGAAAACGTGTCTGATTGTGAACGAAGCTGCCTGAAATCCGCGACAGCGAACTCGGATACAGATGCGAGGCAACCAGGACGTCCATCAGACTCGCCGGCGCATCAGGGGGATGCAGGGCCCGCTTCACGTTCGATGAGGTGGATGACCGCAAAAATCATTCCGGTGAAGAACCAGAGAAAATTGTTGCTGAAATCGGCGGTCGCCGACAGGCTGATCTGAAAGGCAAGGAACATGCACAGCAGGCCGACGAGTACCGCACGCAGATATGGATCGGCCGCCCGCCTCGCGGCGCCGATGCCGCGCCTGAACACGCGCCAGACGATCCACGCCGAGGCAGTGAGTCCCACCAGCCCGAGTTCGGCGAGCATATTGGCCGCCAGCGTGTGTGATTCTTTCGTTGGCACCCAGGCGGGAAACCCGACGGGTTTGTACTGATCGAACAACATGGGAAAAGCTCGCCACCCCGCACCCAGGATGGGATGATCCAGCCACATCTCGAGACCGGCGATGATGAAGTAGAGCCGTGCCGAACCGGACTCACGCCCGGCCTCACCGAAATCGGTGAGCAGCGTGAAGATGGAGACGAACCGCTGGAAGATGTGGTCTGCGAAGGGAACGAATTCCTTGACTGCGAGAATTGCTGCGAGCCCGCCGAGGCCCACCCAGATGAGGTAGCGCAACTTGCGTGCATAGATCAGCGCTGCCACGATACCGACGGCAGCGGCGACCCAGTTCGAACGACTGAAGGTTGTGATCAGTCCGGCGCCAGCCGCCGCCAGAGACACCAGCAGGAAGATGCCCTTCCACTTCGGGAATCGATGGTTGACGAGCAGGGCGAAGAGAAAAACGACACCACACATCAGGAATGTGCCGAAAGTGTTGGGATTGTGGAACGTGCCCGACGCCCTTGGCGCATTGGCACCGACGGCGATGACGAAGCTTGCCGGCAGGTAGAATTTCTCCGACATGATCTGTGCCACGGCCAGAATGGCACCACCGATCATCGACGCCCCCATGGCGATGACGACCAGATTTACCGCCTGACGGGTATCGACCATGACCTGTGTGCCATAGAGAAAGGCGATCAGCGCCAGAGTGCGCATGACACCAACGGTGCCCTCCGCCAGGGCCGGTGTATACGTCAGGGAGAAGGCCATGGTGCCCCAGAGCAGGAACAGCGGGCCCTTCAGCTCGAAGGCAGGAAACGTGAACCGGCGGCGCAGGCAGGTGTTGGTGAATATGCCGAGCGCCATCAGCATCAGAGACAGGTGGAAACCGGTCACCGGAATGCCGATGCCGGTCTTCTTGATCAACTGCCCGGTGATGTCGAGAGCGGTCGTGACAACGACGGCGGGAACGATGATCCAGGGCCAGATCAACACACCCACCAGATAGATGCCGCCGGCAATCCCAAAGGCTGCCATGGCGAAAATCGTGGATGGCAGATAGAGGGCCGCGACCGCAAAGGCGACCTGCAACGCGACAAACAGGCCGAACAGGCGGCGACTGAGAGGCGGCGGCAACGGGCGGCCTTCGGTGGCGGCAAAGATGGTCATGAGGCGCGCACGAATCGCACCCAGCGCAGGCCGGTGGTGCGCTGATAGGCGATGGTGACAATCGCCGCCCACAGTCCATAGGCGATCGAAGTCGACAGGGCAGCACCGATGAGACCATGCCGTGGAATCAGCAGCAGATTCAGCACCACGTTCATTGCCAGGGCTGCCCCCGGCGCCCACATCGTCACGGGGGGATAACCCTGACCGGCGAGTTTGGTGTTCAGTACCGAGCCGTAGCCGGAGGCGATCAGGCCCGGCAGCATCCACACCAGCGGCGTGTAGGCGCCGGCGAAGGGCGTCCCGAAGATCCACTCGATCAGCGGCGCACCAAAGACAACGATCGCGGCCGCCGACAGCAGACTGAAGGCAAAGGTCCAGCGGCTGATGGCCAGGCTCATCCCATGGTCGTCATCAATGCCTCGCAGCACCTTTGGCAGCATCACGGCGCCGGCGATGTTGGGTCCTCGCTGCATCATCTCGGCAATAACCACGGCAATCGCATATACACCCAGTACCTCTGCTCCCAGAAAGTGCCGCACCAGATAGATGTCGCTGCGGAACAACAGAAAGATCAGTGTTGCCGACACCGCTCCGCGACCACCAACAGCCGCCGTCAACTGCAGCAACCGTCGGTCAACAGGTCCGGCGGTCCGGCTCAAGCCGAGGGCCAGCAACGCCGACAGAATCGCGGCGCACAACCATGCCGTCAGCACACCGGTGAGCCCCGCCTGCAACCAGCCGAGTGCGACGCCGGAAAACGCCAGATGGCTGCTGATGAAAAGCAACGGAATCAGAGCGTAGGCCGTCAGACGATCACACCCCTGCAGGATGCCGGCAAAACCTTTCTGCGCCACGACGGCAGCAACCATCGCCGCCAGCAACAGGGCCTGCGCCGTCGTCAGCCCCCCGTCGGTCAGGGCTGGCACCAGCAGCGCCACCAGAAACAACAGCAGCAGCAGCATGACACAGTAACCCAGCGTATTGCTCCATACCGATCCCACCATCCACGGGTCGCGACCACTGTGAAAGCCGTTGCCCCGCGCCAGCCATTCGCCGAACAGCATACCACCCACAGTGACACTCGTTGCCGCGACGGCAAGCTCGCCGCGACCATACGTTCCCAGACAACGGGCGATATAGGCCTGATTGGCAAAGGCGAGAATGAACGTCAGGCCACCGGCGGCGGCATTGATCGAGAACCCGCGCAGAAAATTCAAGCGTGGCTCACGGCATGCGGATCACGGCAAGCACTTCATCTCGCTGTTGCTCCATACGTTGTCGCGACAGTGCCTCGAGATTCAAGCGCAGCAGCGGCTCCGTATTCGACGCGCGCACATTGAAGTGCCAGTCGTCGAAACTGATGGAAACGCCGTCGACACGCTCGCTGCGGCCATCCCCGTAGCGCGCGGCGATCTCCTCAATCTTGGCCAGCGGCTCGGCAACGTGTGAGTTGATCTCGCCTGAAAGGAAATACCGCGACTCCAACGGCGACAACATCTGCGACATCGTCTGCCCCCGCTCCGACATCATCTGCATCAGGATCAGTGAGGGCACCAGACCGGAGTCTGCACCGAAGAAATCACGGAAGTAGTAATGCCCGGACAACTCACCAGCAAATACACCTGCCTCACGAAGCAATCGCGGCTTCAGGAAGGAATGACCGACACGCTCCTGCAGCGCCGTTCCACCTGCTGCCGCGACGACGTCCCGTACGGCCCACGAACAGCGCACGTCGTAGATCATTGTCGCCCCGGGTTCCGCCTCGATCAGATAACCCGCCAGGAGCGCTGTGAGGAAATCTCCGGGGACAAAGTGACCGCGGTCGTCAATGGCGAAAAATCGATCGCCATCGCCATCAAAGGCAAAGCCGGCGTCGGCGCCTTCGGCGACAACCCGTCGTTCCAGCTCGGCACGGTTTTCTGCTTTCATGGGATCCAGGCCGTGGTTGGGCAGATTTCCGTCCGGATCGAGATACAAACCGATGAACTGTATGGGCAAGCGCTCGTAGACGCGCTGCAGGATCGGCCCGACCATGCCATTGCCGGTGTCGGCAACAACCTTGAGGCCGCGCAGGCGATCGGCATCAACCATACCGACCACCTTGTCGACAAAACCTGCGCTGACGTCGCGTGTCTCGAGACGGCCTGTGCCTCGTGCAAGGCGGAATTCATCGGTCTCGATCAGCCGGCGCAGGTCCTGGATGCCGTCGTCGCCTGACAACAGATACGGCATGTCGCGGACCATCTTGAAGCCACAGTACTGGGGCGGATTGTGTGACGCAGTCACCATGATGCCCGGCAGGTTCAGCGTGGCACAGGCGTAGTAGTACTGGTCGGTGCTGACCATAC
>JAQCJA010000150.1 GCA_027593305.1 bacterium | reverse complement strand
TGGAGAGTTCCGCCTTCTGGAGCCTGAAAAAGATCCGTGAGATGACGCGCAAGCAGAAGAAACTGTCCATTTCGGCGGTACAGGCCCTCAAGCCCGGCGGCGTCCTGGTCTATTGCACCTGCACCCTTGCTCCGGAAGAGAACGAAGCGATTGTCGATGATCTGTTACGCCGGTTCGCCGGTGCGCTTGAGATGGAAGAAACAGGCATACCGCAGGCGCAGATGCTGCCGGGCTTGCCAACCTGGGATGGACGCGAGTACGCCGAGCCGATCCGCCATTGTGCCAGAATTCAGCCGGATGGGACGCGCGAAGGCTTCTTCGTCGCCCGCATGCGCAAGACGGGACATACGCCGTGATGAGCGGTCTGTTGCTTGTGGCTCTGCTTGCGACTGCAGGCTGCGGCGATGGCAGTTCACTGGGGCCACGCCCGCCGCAGAGCCTGTATTCGGAGTGGGTCGTGCAGTCGGCGCCGGAGGGCATGGCCGAGACCGTCATCGTCGACAGCGTCTTCTGGAACCCTGCGGTCCTGCTGCCGACGGGGGACCCCGCGGTTCTCGAGGTGGAGGGTCCCTTCGCCATCCGTCTGCGGAACCTGGGGGAGACAGTGCTGGAATTGCGCTACGACCTGCGCTTTCTGGATGATGGCGGATTTCTCGTGGACCGCTTCATCCCCTTCGGTCAACCGGTACTTCTGCCTCCGGGACAGGCCCGGTTGCAGCAGGGGACCTTCGTAATTCGCAGCCCGCCGGAGATCGGGCGTTTCGGTCTGGCGACGATGCAGATCGTCGCCAGGTTCATGCAACCCAACCCGTAGATGAGTTGGTCCCGGACACAGCGCAATCAACCGATGTTCTGCATCATTATGGGGAGCACGCAACACCGGTCCCTTGACCTGTCCGCCCAAATGCCACTGTATCCGGATCCACCGACCACTGACGGCACCCAAGGCAAGCATGTTATATAACTTCAAATATCTGACGATCGATCGGTTCGGAAAGAGCCTGGAGAACGACTACCGCGACGTCTACGGGCAGCGAGGTGACCAGTTTGCCGGGTATGTGAACTGGGTCGGGCGCTTCGCGCTCGAGAACATCGGCAACTCCGACATGCTCTACCACGACGTGGAACACACCATGCTGGTGACCACCGTGGGCCAGCAGATCCTGTTGGGCAAACACCTGCTGGAGGGCGGCGTATCGCCACAGGAGTGGGCGCACTTCATCACCGCCCTGTTGTGCCACGATATCGGCTACGTGCGTGGCATCTGCCGCCTCGACGGGGAAGGGATCTATGCCACGGGCATCGGCGACACCACCGTGGAACTGCCCCCGGGCAGCACGGACGCCATGATGCAGCCCTTTCATGTGGATCGCGGCAAGCAGTTCGTTCTCGAACGCTTTGGTGAGGAAACGATGTTCGATATCGACCCGGAGGCTGTTGCCGGGTACATCGAGATGACCCGTTTTCCGCCCCCGGATGACCAGGAGCATCGGGCGACCGACACCTATGGTGGCCTGTTGCGGGCGGCGGATCTGATCGGCCAGCTGGGTGACCCCGATTACCTGCGCAAGATCCCTGCTCTGTTCTACGAGTTCGAGCAGATCGGCTCGAACAAGGCGCTGGGCTTCAAGAACCCCGATGACATGCGCCGGGGCTATGCAACGTTCTTCTGGAACGATATCAATCCCTACATCCAGGATGCGGCGCGATTCCTGCGGGCCACGCAGGATGGCAAACAGTGGCTTGCCAACCTGCACTCCCACGTGTTTCAGGTGGAGCACAACCAGGGCCAGGGGTGACGAAATACGGGATCGGCTCTATCGGTACGGGTGGTCGCAGTGACGACATGAAAATCGTCGCCCTCGCCGATCCCAGCACCCACGATCGGGGCGTGCTTCTACCAATGGCTGCAGACCTTTCCCGCACCCAGGGGCGCCGGGCCCATATCGACTGGCATGCGGATGCTTCCGCCCGCAGTAACGGCGACTCCTTCCGGAGACAGACATGAGGTACCAAATCCGCCGCGCCACCGAGCCTCTTGGAGCGCCCACAGCGGATGTCCGCCGGACTCTATGGGAGACCGCCGAGGTCGCACGGGTCACGCACTACCAGCGGGAAGATTCCGGCCATCGGCCGCCCACAGCGGCGCGCGCCCTGTATGATGACGATTTTCTGGCGGTATGTTTTGCTGTTAACGATCAGTATGTACGCGCTGTGGCACGCAAGTTCAACGACATGGTCTGCCAGGACAGTTGTGTCGAGTTTTTCGTCGCTCCCGATACCGACGCCAGCCGCGATGCGTACTTCAATTTCGAGATCAACTGCGGCGCCACGATGCTGCTCTACCGCTGTCCGTCCACGACACAGGCGGCGCAAGGCGGCGAGCGCGTGCACCTGGACGAGGCCGATGGTGCTCTGCTGCGCTCAGCGGCGAGCCTGCCGCAGGTCATCGATACGGAGATCGTCGGACCCACTGACTGGAGCGTGGAATTTCACGTGCCCTGGGTGCTGTTCGAGAAACATTTCGGTGTAACGCGCCCGGTTCCGGGGAGCGTATGGCGTGGCAACTTCTACAAGTGTGGTGATCACACGTCCCATCCGCACTGGGGCTCGTGGGCGCCCATGGCGACGCCCAAACCGGGGTTCCATCAACCCGCCTGCTTTCAGCCCCTGCAGTTCACCTGAGGTCCCGTCGACCATCACTCGCCCGGGTTGATGTCCGCATCGGCGGGATTCATCAGCAGCGCGGCCCATACCAAAGCAGACCATAGCAAAGAAGAAACTATATGAGGAGTGAACTGTGATCACACCCTGGATGTTCATCCTGAATCCCTTCGAACGCTGGGCGCCGTTGCTGGCGGAGTACAAGAACATTTTCGATCTCTGGGAGGCCGGTGGGGTTCGTGGCATCGTTGTGGGCCGCCTCGTGTTTGCCGAAGCGGATGGCACCGAGATCCCGACCTTTGCCGCGGATGCGTCGATCTACCAATCTCACGGTGTCACGGCGCCACCGGAGCGGCCTCGCGATTGCCACAAGGAGGCGTGTTTCACGGCGATGCTCGATGACGCCGCGAGTCGTGGGGGGGAGATCATGATCTTTGATGTACGCCACGACGGCGGGCGCCTGCCCGTGGAACAGGATCCTCACAGCGTGGTGCACACGATGGCTGCCGCCGAGGATGTCCTCAAGGCGTACCCCATGGCGCACGGCGTCATTCTCGATGGTCCGGCAGAATTGCCGTACGAGTTGCATCCGCACCGCAATCGCGAGTTTCTCAGTGTCGATGCACATCGTCCCCGCCTGGCGACTCTTGGCTATGACACGGACCGCATCGACAGGGGCGTCGCCCATCTGCGTGCCGCCTTTCAGCGTCTGACGCCGCAACGGGTCCGCTACCTGGCACCGGGGGGCTTCATGGGGGCGGTGCAGTTGTTCGACATGAACGAAGATGTCATGTACTGGCTGCAGGCGCGACAGGAGATGAGCCGCCGTTGGATGACGGCGACGCGCGAGGGCTTCGACCGCATGTGTGGCAACCTGGGCCGGCCGGCAGAGATGGGGGCGATTCCGCGGACGGCGGCGCTCTCGGGCCTGACGGGCCAGGACTACACCCATCTGGGCCAGTGTTTCGACTATGTCTTCCCGAAGCATTACTTCTGGCATCGAGGCTTTGATGGTCTGTATGGATCGATCTGGCGCTGGGTCCGGCAGTTGGGCAAGTGGAATCCGTCGCTCCACGAAGCGGACTGTTTTGCCGTCGTCAAGCTGTGGTTCGGGCTTGAACTGCCCGGCGTCGAGTGTCTGGCGGATATGGAGATGGGATTTCCTGATGAATTCTTCGCGCAGACCGTGCGTGCCGAAACCGACAGGGCTCTGGCCGCCGTGGGCAATCCGAATCAGGTCATCGCCTGGGTCTCGTCGGGACGTCTGCCGCATGCGGGCGACATGATGACGGCACGTGATCTGCACAGAATCCTGACGGTCTCGCAGGAAGCCGGACTGCAGCGCTTCGTCTTCCACGCCACACATCTGCTTGGCGCTGCTGAGTGGACGGTGATGTCAAAACTGTGTGGTACGCCGTGGCAGGATGAGGGTGACTTCGTCTGGCCCGCCGATACGGATCGAAACGTGATCTGCTTCTCCGGGCGCACTGCCGCCGAACTGATTCCGTAGCGCTTTCCGACACCAACCCCATCCATCCTCTGCCACCCGTCCTGCCACTGCGGAGTTCTGTCAACTCAGTCGGTCTGGCTCCATTCGCCGATACGGTCGCGCAGAAACTTCAGTTCCCGTCGCAGGGCGGGCCAGTCGCTGTTCCAGTGTTCGATGCACCAGGGCCCGCGGAAGCCGGCGTCCCTGCCGATGGTGAAGCAGCGGCGCAGGTCGTAGTCTTCGTGCTCGCCGTCGGCGCCGAGGACAAAGGCCTTGAAGTCACAGGTAACGGCAAGGGGAAAGATGCGTTCCAGGCCCGGGTAGCGGACATCGTTGCTGGCCCAGCTGCCCGTGTCCGGACTGGTGCGCAGGTCCATGTCCGGGCGGTCCTGCCTGGGGTGGGGGCGGACCCAGCGGGCGCCGAGGCATGCCACAAGTAAAGGAAGGGTGAATGAAGATCACCAGTTTTGAACGCACCGTTGTCTCGGTACCCTTTGTGCCGAACATCCTGTCCACCGATGCCCAGTGGCACGTGCGCCCCGCCTTCCCGGAGAATCTCGATCGGCGCCGGCACGACGTGCTGCGCCTGCATACCGACGAAGGTGTCGTCGGCCTCGGCATGAGTACGCCCTATTACGGCGAGAAGGCCGATCAACCGCCGGACTGGATCGGCAAGGACCCCCTCGGTTTTGAGCCCCGATCGGTGACCGGTGGTGGTTGGGCGATTGCGCTGCTGGATCTGATCGCCAAGGCACACGATGTGCCGCTCTACCGGATCTTCGGCGGCAAGATGCAGGATCGGGTCCTCGTCGACTACTGGATGCATGCGACCAGTGTCGAGGTGTCTGCCATTGCCGCGCGTCGGGCGGCGGCCCTGGGCTTTCACGGGATCAAGACCAAGGGCAAGTTGGAGGATCCTCTCGAGGACCGTTTCCGGGCGATGACGGAAGCGGCACCCGGCATCCGCATCGTCATCGATCCGAAGGAGCGCTTCTACACGTTCGAGCAGTCGCTGGAACTGGCGCGGCGTCTCGAGGATCTCGACATCGTCTTCGAGGATCCCTTCCCGCGCGACTTCGATGCGTACCGACGATTGAAGGAGGAGACGTCCGTCTTTGTTGCCATGCATCTGCAGAACGCGCAACAGGTCATCGAGGCCGTCAGCCGTCAGGCGGTGGACGGCATCAACGTATCGCTGTCCGACTGGGGTTTCCTCGACATGGCGCGCATCGCTGCAGCCGTCGATATCCCTGTGTGGCAGGCATCGAATGTCGACCTGGGGATCTACGATGCCTACCGCATCCATGCTTCTGCCGCCGTGCCCAACTGCACGCTCGCCAGTGACATGATCGGCAATCTCGTACATGAGCACAGCCTGCTCACGGCGCCTCTGCTGCAGGACGGTTATGCCACTGTGCCCCAGGGACCCGGTCTCGGCGTGGAACTGGATGAGGACGCCGTAAGGCGCTACGAGGTGCGCTGAAGGACGGAGCGGTCGTCAGTCAACTGCGGGTGACATATACGGGACTGCTCCAGGCCTGGTGCTGATCGATCTGCACGACGCGGACCCAGTACGGGCACGAACCGGTAGCGGGGCGGGTATCACGGAAGCTGAGCTCGACGCGGCGGGGACCATCCGGGTCGGGCGCCCGTGACAGGATGACGTGGCGGCTGAAGCCGCCGGCATCCACCACGAGGGGCGCACGCGTGATCTGTGCCAGGCGAAAGTCGAACTCTACCGGACCCGAGCGGAAGCGGCCCACGGTTTTGTCGTCGGCCTCCAGGTCCAGCAGCAGACCCATCCGATTGCCCGCCGTAACCGACGTCCACTGCAGATGACCCGGTGTCAGGGCCCGAACGGTGTCGTTCGGGCTGCAGAAACCAACGGTCTCGAAATGCTGGACACTGCCGCCCTGCAAGGTCAACTCGCCGTCCCAGAAGGCGCGTTGCGCCGGCGCCGAGCCACAACTTTCGGTGCCGCCCCAGAGCAGCCGCAACCGCTCGCCGGCGGCGGGCGCAATGCTCCAGCTGCTGATCACTTGGGTGCCACACAGCAGGTCCACGCGTTCAATGGCCTGTGTGCCCTCGACGGACAATTCGATGAGCGGTTCACCTGCCGTGTCGTGTTCGGAGCCCATGGGCTGACCATCGACGGTGACGTGCAGCAGCATCCGTTCACCCGTCGTTGCGTACGTGCGCCGTGCCTGGAGCGCCTCGTAAAGCGACTCCCGGGTGAGTTCCTCGGCATACACGGCGGTGATACCGCTGCGGACATTGCGAATCAGGCGGCTGCCCGGGTGATCGGCACCCGGACGGCCGACGACACCATCGGTGCCGGCAGTGACACCGACGCGGTAGCCCCGCGCCAGGGCATCGAGGAAGAACCATTCCGACGTGCCGTGTGTTGAATGGATCTCGGCGAGCCGTTCGATCTTCGGCTCATGGAAGTTGAGGTTCGTCGGGCGGCCACCGGCGTGCATGTTGATCAACACGTTCTCGTCCTTCATGGCAGCGAGAAACTCGGTGGCCGTCTCCAGGTCGGGCTCGGGATCGGCGACATCCTCGGTGAAGAATCGTCCGGAGCGTCGCAGGCGGGGCTCGTCGTCATGGTAGATGACGTTGCGATCGCCGCCGGCAGGCGTGTAGGCACTCCACTCGCAACCAAGCCAGGCGACAAAGGTGCCATCGTCGTTGGCGGCCAACGACTGTTGGCGCAGCAACTGCCACATGTCCAGCGTGATGTGGTGATCATTGGCCTGGTGCGTGGCAAACTGCAACCCCGCCACATGGCGCAGGAAGTCGAAATGATGTGGAATGGAGCCGATGCCGCAGCCGAGTTCGCCCTGGCCGGCATGCACGTCCCCCCAGAAGAGCCGATGCCTTGGATAGCGGGTATCGATGCGGATGGGATTGCTCACCGCCTGTATGCCGGTGCCAGGCAGCGACACCTGCAACACCTGAGTCCCCGGCGCCGCAAAGCTGACATCGAAGTGCCAGGCGGGCTGACCGTTGGCGGGACGCAGCGTGCTGTGGCTCTGGCTCTTGCCTGAGAGCGCCGTCAATTCGGGTTCGGGACCCGTGCGCAGTGGATTGCCCCAGGCATCCTCGACACGCACCGTGACGAGAAGATCCTCCCCGGGCACACCCTCGGATGGGGCAACGATGACGGCCCGCGCCGGTTCGCCGGCAACGATGGCAATGGCGGGCACCGGTGGCAGTTGCAGCCACTGATCCTGACCCTCCGGATTGATGAGGAAGAGGAATTCGGCGTCCGCCACGGCAAATGTCGGCGCCCGCCAGCCGAGCTCTGCGCACGAGCCGGCGCCGCAGATGAAGTCGGCGTGGTCGCCGGCCTCCAGGCAACCCTCGATGACTTCCATCTCCATCTGGTGGTTCCACGGGATCAGGTCGCCGCGGAAGCCATACGTTGCCCTGAGCCGGACGCCCGCACGACTGGCAGCGACATCGAGATAACCCGCGCCTTTCGGGTCGTCTGTCTGCAGATTGCCCCAGTCCAGGGGCCAGGTCCAGACGACGCGCAGTCTGCCGCCCACGGGGATCGATGTTGCACCGATCTCGAAGCGGAACCTGGCCGTCCAGCGGGCGCCCGATACGACCGGGTCTGTCGGCGATACCCGGCCACATCCGTGCAGCCGCAAGCGCTCGGCCGCCGGCATTTCCGTGAGATGGTGGAGTACGGGACCCCCCGGGCAGCCACTGGTTTTCAACATGCCTTCAGACTCCGGTCACCGGAAAGAGGTTGGAATGCTTCTGCAGGATCATCACCGGCCGCGGCCGCGGCATCGACGGCGGTGCCCTGGTGAAGGGCCACAATATCTACCCGCACGGAAACGCTCTAGGACGCGCCCTTTTCCTGCGCCTCGAGCAGCGCCGCAATATCGGGCCGTCCCGCATTGTACGGTGGTTCCATGATGGCCTGCTGCAGCGGCGTCAGCTCGTCGTAGAAGGGCGCGTACTGCCTCACGTCATTCATGCCCTTGGCATTGACGAAGCCACCGTCGGCGTAGCGATAGAGCAGTGTGCGGCGCTCGTGTCTGCCCTTCCACGGCAGTGTCCCGTGGGTCAGAGCTTCAGTGAAGATGAGCGCATCACCGGCCTGCATCGGCACGTGCACGTAACATCCGAGATCGTGCTCCATGGAGATCACGTCCTCCGGTGTGTCATAGTTGGCCTTGTGGCTGCCCGGGATGCAGACGAAGCCACCATCCCCGGGATGGATGTCGGCCAGCTGGTAACAGACCCCCATGAGATTGTTCCACATGCGGCCATTGGTGTAGCGATACAAGTGCGTGTTTTTTGCCGTGCCGCCACCATGCAGCACACAGCCCTCGGCTCCTGTCGTCATGCTGATGCCATTGGCATTGCCGAAGCGGATCCGGTCGCCGATGAGGCTGAACATGTAACGCAGCGCCGGTGGGTGGGAGAGCAGATCGCGGAAGGGCTGACACCAGGGCTTCGGCCAGTTGAGAATCCCCGAGATGTCGCCGCGACCATGAGTGCCCTTCAGCGCCGGGGAGTCATGTGCCAGGGACAGATCACCCTCGCGCAAGCGGACGTGGTCCTGGTTGTTGTCGATCGCCTCGTTGAGGGCCGCCACCTGCTCCGGGCGAAGAATGCCACGGGCAATGATGTAGCCATTGATATCAAAGGAGTACTTCTCGTGGTCATTCATCGGCTGGCGTGTCTCCGGAGATGGCCATTGGCGGGGTGAGTATAGGGCCGACGGGAGAGCGGCAAAAGCGGCTTGCCGTCAGTTGCTGGCAAGGCGTGCCAGCAACCGCTCCACCACTTTTTTTCTCGTGCGAAAACTGGCCATCTGCTTGAGCTCGTAGAGCTCATCAGACAGCAGACCCCTGTGCTCCTCTGCCGGTCCGTTCCCGGGTGACCAGGAAGCGTAGGAGGTGACGTAGCGACAGAAGACGGTCCGCCTGGGTGTATCCAGGGTCCACCTGCGGGCGCCATGCCTGAGAAGCTCCGTGAACACCACACAGTCCCCGGCGTTGATGGGCAGATTGACCACCGACGGTGGATCGCTGTCGACGGTCAGATCGTCGGGTGCGGCAAAATGCGATTTGTGACTGCCCGGAACGCAGACGAAGCCGGCGCCTGCGGGAACATCCACCAGAGACACCCCC
>JAQCJA010000149.1 GCA_027593305.1 bacterium | reverse complement strand
TCGATCTGGCTCGTTGATCTGCTGCGCGCCACCAACGAGCGTTATGCCCTGGGGCTGCAGATCGATGTTCTCGAAGACCGCTTCGCCGGCCTCAGCGACCACGCACCCTTCTGGGCCGAAGGGTATGATGCGATTCTCGGCATCGAGAACTACCTGCCAACAGATACGGATGCGCCATCGGTGTTGCTTGGCGACTACCGGATCAACACCCAGTACCACAGCGTTGCCGACCTGCCGGACAGCATCAACTGGGAACTGGTCGCCCGCGTCACCCGCCTTACCGTGGCAGCCCTGGCGCAGTTCGGTGCCGAGGACGGCCTGCCGAACCTGGCCGTCTTCGCCGGCGATCTGGCCGGTGACGACAGCGATGATCTGCAGGTGCAGGTGGCCAATCTGGGTCCGGTGGCACTGACAGAGCCCTTTGATATGCGCGTTTCGTTGTGTGCTGCAGATTCGACGGCGTGTGTCGTTTTTTTCCGGGACACGCATTCGGCTGGCATCGAAGCCGGGGGCGTCGCCTCCTTCCACATCCCCTGGCAGCGGTACGGCGAATCGGTGTTTCTCGTGGAAGTCGACCCCGACAATGAGATCGCCGAGGAGGGCGACATCACCGACAACCGATCCTTCCAGGCCGTCCGTCTGCTGCCAGCGACAGGGATCGTCATTTTCCCGAACCCCTACCAGCCCGCGCGGGATCCGTTCCTGCGCTTCAGTGGTGTACCGTTGTTTTCGCGCCTGCGCCTGTTCCGTTCGGGGGGCGAGCAGGTATGGCTCGGCTTCGAAGAAGACCAGGGCCAGACGAGCCACGAAATCCACTGGCAGGGCGTGAACACGGCGGGCTTCGACGTCAGCCCGGGCATCTACATCTATGATCTGCGCAGCTTTGAGGGGGCTCTGCTCGAACGGGGCAAGATTGCCGTGGTGCGCTGATGCAGCTGATGAAAGATCGTCACTTCCGCATCCTGCCGCTGGTATTGCTGGCTGGTGTCACGCTGTTGCTGCTGCAGCCGGCGCAGGCAAAGGTCACCACCGCTCAGGGCGTGACCGCCGCCCGGCAGCTGCTGGAACTGGAAGACGTGGAACCCCGGTTCTGCGGTACGGCGCTGGCTGTCGCTGCAGCCGAGGCCCTGCAGGGGGCGGATCCGCTTGTGAGCCGACTGTTGGCAAGCGCGCTGCAACGCCCGTCACAGGAACATGAACTTGTGTCCCCTTCGGGACATTTCCGCGTGCACTTCGACACATCGGGCCGCGATGCCGTCGACGATGTGGACGAGGACGACAATGGCATTCCCGACTACGTCGACCGTACCATGGCCATCGCAGACAGCTCCTGGGAGTTGCAGATCAACGTCCTTGGGTATCGCACACCACCTTCCGATGGCGGCGCCGGTGGCGGCGACGAGGTCGACATTTACATCGTCGATCTCGGTCGTCGGCAGAACTACGGCATCACCTACCCCATGACGAGCGGTGCCACCGGGCCGTCGTATCTGGAGGTGGACAACAACTTCACCGACGCCATCTTCGGCAACACATTCATCTGCCCCGGCTTCAGCGGCACACGCGAAGAAGATGCCCTGCGGGTGACGCTGGCCCACGAATTCTTCCACGTGATTCAATTCGGCTACTACCAGGGCAGTGACGGCAGCTGGTGGCAGGAGGCGTCGGCGACGTGGATGGAAGACGTCGCCTATCCCGACCTCAATGATTACCTGCAGTACGTCTGCTCATTCCTCCTGGTTCCAGGGCGCGCCATCGACAGCGGCATTCCCTCCGCCGACTTCCACTCCTATGGCGCCGCAGTCTTTGCACACTTCCTCGACCAGCGCTTCGGCCGCGACGTGATCCGTTGGATCTGGGATGAACACAGCAGTCGGCGCAGTGCCCGTCTGGACAACTTCGACAGTGCTCTGCGCAACTACAGCGGCACCGTACTCGGCGTCGAGAACGTCAGTGATTCCGGCATTGAAGCCGCCTACAGCGAGATGGGTGTATGGTCGTGGTTCGTCGGTGATCGTTTCCGCGAGGGGTTCTTCGCCGAGGGGGACCGCTATCCGTCCGAGTTCGTCGACTCCTTCCCCGTAACAGCCAAAGTTGCTGTCAGTGATTCGGGCCGACTCGACCATATGTCCCGCGTCTACATCCGCCTCGAACCCTCTCTGCTTCCCGGTGGGGGCGTGATCGATACGGAACTGGCCCGTGGCCGCTGGCGCCGGCATCTGCTGCTGGTCTCCGCGGACAGCGTCGAAGTGCGCAGCCTCGGGGATACCGGTGGTATCTCGCTGGCCGGTTGGGATGCGTGGGAGGACGTCATTCTTGTGATCAGCAACGTCGACGTCATCGGTATTGGCTATGACTACGAGGTGATCGTTACCTATGATCCTGAGTTGGTCGATGGCCCGGCCCCCGGTGCTCTGGTACTGGAGACGGGGGTGCCCAACCCGTTCCGGCCAGGCCTTCATGGCGTGACCTTTATCACCTTCGAACTCGACCGGGCGAGCGTGCAGACGCAATTGACCTTGTTCGCCGCCGACGGCGCCCTCGTACGCCAGTTCAACCTGGGCTCCCGCTCCGCCCGTCGACATTCCGTCCGCTGGGACGGCACCAACCAGGACGGCGCCTTCGTCGCATCGGGGATCTACTATGCCGTGCTGCAGGCAGACGGCGTGGAACGCCGCAAACCGCTGGCGGTGATACGCGATCGCTGATTGACCGGACCGCCAGGCTTGCCGGCACAGGGAAATCATTGGTATACTTGTGATCCAGTGCTCATTTGCGCCCTAGTCGACCAGGCCTTCCGTGATCAAACGAGTCTCCCCAGACGATTTCCTCGACGAAGATGATCCGGCCTTCACCGGGGCCATCGACGACGACCTGCTGGACTTTCCCCGTTCTCCCAACGCCCCACCTGCCGCTCCACAGGCCGCTCCACAGGCTGCTCCACAGGCTGCTCGACAGGCTGGGCCCATGCTCTCACGCAAGGTCCGCCAGGCGGACTGTGACTGCCACCACGACGCCCCAGACGATCTGCCAGACGATCTGCCAGACGATCTGGCAGACGATCTGGCAGACCGCCCTGCGGCCCATCTCCCTGGGGATCTCAGCGACAACGAGATAGCCGAGGCACAGGATGCACCCCCAGCCGCAGGACGCGGCACCGGCAGGTCAACGGCACAGGATGTGCCCGGATTCATCCGCTACCTCGAACGCGGCCTGCTGGCGGATATCATCGTGCATCGCCAGACGATTCCGCCGCGCCCCGAGAAACGCGTCATCGACATATCTCATCTCGGGCCCCGCGTCGCCCGCATCATGGAGGCCGCCGGCATCGACGGCCTGTGGTCGCATCAGGAAGAGGGCATCCACCATCTGCAGGAGGGCCGCAACGTCGTTGTTGCCACGCCGACCTCCTCCGGCAAGACGATGGTCTACAATGCCGCCGTCCTCGACGATCTCATGCAGCATCCTGCAGGCTGCGCCATCTACATCTTTCCCTTGAAAGCGCTGGAACAGGACCAGCTCGGCGCACTGCGTTCGGTGCTGGGCAACCTGTCCTGCAGCCTGACGGCAGAGATCTACGACGGCGACACCAAGCCGCATCTGCGCGAGAAGATCCGCAAGCAACCACCCAACATCCTCATCACCACACCCGACATGCTGCACTCCGGGTTGCTCGCCTTCCACGAAGCCTGGGAAGAGGTGCTGAAGAACCTCCGCTGGATCGTCGTGGATGAACTGCACACGTACAACGGCATCTTCGGCTCCCACGTGCTGCACCTGTTCCGTCGACTCAACCGTCTGTGCAGTTGCTACGGCACCGAGCCGCGCTTCGTCACCTGTTCGGCGACCATCGGCAACCCGCAGCAACTGGCGGAGCGACTCTTTGGGCGGCCCTTTGTCCCCATCACCGAATCCGGCGCACCGTCGGCAATGAGACACTTCCTCTTTGTTGATCCTGTCGACAGCCCCAACACCGTCGCCTCCCGTCTGTTGCAGGCAGGTGTCCTGCGACAACTGCGCACCATCGTTTTCACCCGGGCCCGAACCATCACCGAACTCGTCTACCGCTGGGCGACGCAGAACCGCAAGGACCTGGCCCGCAAGATCAGCTCCTATCGTGCCGGTTATATGCCCGAGGAGCGGCGGCAGATCGAGTCCCAGCTGATCAACGGCGAGCTGCTTGGGGTGGTGACCACATCGGCGCTGGAACTGGGCATCGACATCGGCGGCCTGGATATGTGTGTGCTCGTCGGCTACCCGGGGTCCATCGTCAACACCTGGCAACGTGCCGGTCGTGTCGGCCGCCGGGGCCGCGAATCCCTCGTCATCCTGCTGGCCAGCCGTGACGCCCTCGATCAGTATTTCATGAAGCACCCGGAACAGTTCTTCGGGCGCGAGATCGAGGATGCCGTTGCCGATCCGTCCAACCACTACATCCTGGAACAGCACCTGCCCTGTGCCGCCCGCGAACTGCCGCTGACCCTGGATGAACCCGAATACGCCGAGATCCCCGGGTACCGGGAGGCTCTCGACATACTGACCGAGAGAGGCGAGCTGTTGCAGAGTGCCGACGGCGACGCCTGGTTCGCTTCCCGCAAGCAACCACACCGCTTCGTCAACATGCGCGCCATCGGCGAAAGCTGGACCATTGTCACCGGCGGCCGTCGGCGCGCCAGTGCGGACCCCATCGACATCCAGCCCGAAGCCGACGAGCCCCCCGAAGAGGCGGCCACGCAGACGGCCGTGCCGGATCTCTTCGGTTCTCCAGACAGTCAACCAGACAGTCAACCGGACAGTCAACCGGACAGTCAACCAGACAATCAGCCCTACGCGCCCAGGCGTGCCGCTGCCGGAGCGGCTCTGCCCGTTGCGCGCGAGCGCCCGCAGGATCGTGATCGCGGCGTTCCTGCGCCGACGGGTCGCAAGGGCTACACCATAGGCACCGTCTCCGGTGGGCAACTGTACTCCGAGTGTTACCCGGGCTCCGTGTATCTGCATCGCGGCAAGCAGTACCTCATCGGCGAGCGCAACCCGGTGAAGCGGCAGATCGATGCGCAACAGGTCGATGTGCCCTACTACACGAGGCCAAAGAAGGAGAAAGAGACCGAGATCCTCGAGGAGCTGGCGAGCAAGCCGATGCATGGGTACCAGGCAAAACTCGGCCGCCTGCGTGTGGAATCACAGGTCGTCGCCTTCGAGAAGATCAGCGTCGGTGACGGCGTGGTGTTATCCAAGCACCCTCTCGACAGCCCCGTCGAAGTCTTCGAGACCGTCGGCTTCTGGCTCGAAATGGACGCCCCTTTCAAGAAGCACCTCAAGCGCCGCAACCATCATCACATGGGCTCGCTGCACGCCACTGAACATGCCACCAAGTCGCTGTTTCCCCTGCTGGCACTGAGCAAGGGCACCGACGTCGGCGGCATCTGTTATCCCATGCACCCGCAACTGCGCAAGAGCGCCATCTTCATCTATGATCAGTATCCGGGGGGTATCGGTCTGGCGGAGAAGGGCTTTGAGATGCTCGACCGGCTGCTCGAACTGACGCTGGGTATGGTCCAGGGATGTGATTGCGAGGATGGTTGCCCTTCCTGCATCCACTTCGCCACGTGTGGCGCCGGCAACCATCCCCTCGACAAGGCCGGCTGTATTCACCTGCTGGAATTGCTCAGCGGTCGCGCCCAACTTGACGCCGAAGCCCTCGACGTGAGTGATCTCGAGGACGAGCCACCCATGTTTGCCGACTGGGAGAAGGTGGATGAGGAGGAGCCACCAGAGGCTCCGGACGACGAGCAGCATGTGGTGGTCTTCGATCTCGAAACACAACTGAGCGCCGCCGAAGTCGGTGGCTGGGGCAAGACGTATCTGATGCGGATGAGTTGCGGCATCGTCTGGGACAGCCGCACCGATGCCTTCACCACCTATTTCGAGGACCGCGTGCAGGACCTGATCGAACACCTCAAGTCCGCCGATCTCGTCGTCGGCTTCAACTGCATCGGTTTCGATTATTCGGTGCTGCGCGGCTACACGCGTTACGACTTCCGCAACCTCGAGACCCTCGACATGCTGCGCGAGATCAAGGAACAGCTGAACTTCCGCGTCAGCCTCAACAGCCTGGCCCACTCCACGCTGGACAAGGAGAAGACTGCCGACGGTCTGCAGGCCCTGCGCTGGTGGAAGCAGGGACGCCTGGATCTGATCGAGCAGTACTGCCGCGAAGATGTTGCCATCACGCGCGACATCTGGCGCTACGGTCGGGACCGCGGCTATCTGCTGTTTGATCGAAAGAACGAAGGCCGCATGCGCATCCCCGTGGATTTCAGGGAGAAGGTCGTTGCCTTCGACTGAGAATGAGTTGGCTCGACGGGCCAGCGGCGCGGCACTGGGATCAACCGACTTCCGTGTCTACGCGACCAGCGCCGACAGGGTCAGACAGACCGTAGGCAACGCTTGCGTTGCCGAGTCGAGGCGCTTGATCAACCGACTTCCGTGATTACGCGACCAGCGCCGACAGGGTCAGACAGACCGTAGGCAACGCTTGCGTTGCCGAGTCGAGGCGCTTGATCAACCGACTTCCGTGATTACGCGACCAGCGCCTCACAGCTTAACGAGGGCCGTCATCAGGCCGGCCAGCATGCCCGACATGCCGATGGAAATACCGCTGGACCAGTAAAAGCGCTGCTCCATGGCTCGGCGCATTTCAGAGAACTGCTCGTTGGTCTCGGTCCTGGACTGAGCAAACTGCGCCGCCGTCTGGTCTCTAGCCTGCGCAAATTGGGCCTGCACTTGCGCGAATTGGGCCTGCACATGTGCGAATTGAGCATGCACATGTGCGAATTGAGCATGCGCCTCCGCACGCACATCCCGAATCTCCTGGCGGATTTCGTGCAGGTCCCCGCGCAGGTAGTTGATCCCCCAGTGCATGTCTTCCGCTGCTACCACTTCTTGTACTCCCGTCGCCTTGGCATCCTGCAAGATGTCCTCCGATCAATTGTAAATGGCAGTCTCACCATACACAATGCAATTGGAGTACCAGTCCTTGCTGCCTGCGTTGTCGAGTCGAGGCGCTAGGATCAACCGCGGAGGATGATCAAGCCACCAGCGCCGCCGCTGTCGGCTCATTTTCCAGCCGCGACAGCCAGTAGCCCAGATCATACTTCTCGTCCCCCGTCAGGTGGCGCCAGAGCTTGATGCGGTTGACGATTTCGAGGCGCGCCTCGTTGCCGTACCAGCGATGGTTGGCGTTCAACTCGCTGCTGACTTCAGGTGCATCGATGTCGTCCGTATTCCACAACCGCAACTGCCGCACCGTCGGATTCAGGCGCAGCTTGAACATGTATCGTGTACGGTCCGTCAGGTTGGGCTGGGCGCAGTGCCAGATGCCGTGATGGGCGACCATGACCGTCCCCGCCTTGCACACCATCGGCTGCTGCCCGAGGAAATTCTGGTAACGGGCGATGTCGGATTCGCTGATGCGACGGTAATGACTGCCTGGCAGCACCATGGTGCCACCCATCTCGCGCGGGGTGTCGTGGGGGAAGTAGAAGAACTGGATGTCGAAGGGCGTACGCAGATCGATGATGGCATCGGCGTGCCAGATCTGCCCTTCCTCGCGGTTCGGCTGCACGATGTGTACGGCGTGATGATCGTAGAGTGGATCGGTACCAACAAGACTGGCCATGATGCCCTGGATCTGCGGCAACTGGACGACGTCGCCGATGGCGGTGCCCTGCCACATGCCCTGCACCGGGTCACCACCACGCGGCCGCTCGATCCCCGCTTCCATCTGCGCCAGAGCCGCCCGGTTCAGTTCGTCGGGCACAACATCGTCAAAACGCAGAAAGCCATCGGCAACAAACTTCGCCATCTGTGTGGTGGTCAGCAGATCTTCCTTGTTCGGCATCGTCACGCTCCCACGTCTTCGAGTTGTTCCAGGATGTATTCGTATTTGAGGTACGCCGTGTTGTATTCCATACCGGGAAAAGCCGGGTGTTGCTGGGGGAACTGGATCACCCGCCAGCCATCACGCATGGCCGCTACGACCGAAAGATAGGGCGGCTCTTCACTGTCACCGGTTGTGTGTTTTTCCTTGCCAGTACCATCGAAAATGGACCAGGCAACGGTGGCGGAATTCAGATCCGGTGAGTGTGCATAGAGGACGAGAAGCTTCTGGCGCAGCGCCACGGGACATGGCCTTTCACTCGGGGGTGGATGGCACTTCTGGGGGTATGCAGATCGCGGTAAGATATCAGACTCAGCGCGCCGGGACCAGCACCGACGCGCCGATTGCCCGTCATGGCCCACAACGTTAGCGTTAGGCCCATGACAAACACAGACTTTTCCATCGCCCGCATCGACACGTTTCACATCGCTTTCACCGACGAACCTTCCTACTGGGAGGACTACAAGGGCAAGGGCGGTGACGACGCCGGCGCCCGCTTCGAGTTCCGCGACGGCTGGCGTACTGTGTATCCCCTGACGGTCGAGGGCTACCTGGTACGGGTCGAACTGGCTGATGGCCATGTCGGCTGGGGCGAGGGCAATTGTCCCATCGGCCCGGAGGTCGCCTGCCTTGTGGCCAGGTCCATCCAGCAACCCATGGTCCGTGACCGCCAGTTCGGCGCCCCGGTGGAGTTGTGGGATTTTCTCTACGATGCGCAGCGAGGCCGCGGCTATGCCTCCGGCTACTGGCTCGACGCCATGGCTGCCATCGACATCGCCCTCTACGACGCCATCGGTCGACGCGAGGGTCTGCCCGTGTGCGCCATGCTCAGCCAGACACCGCGTCTGCAGTTGCCCGTCTATCTGTCCGGCCTGCGTCGCCAGACACGCGAGGATCGCCTCGAACACCTGAAGAACTGGCTCGACACGGGACTGACAGGGGTCAAGCTCTTCGTCGACGGGGACCTCGACGCGGGGACGGCGGAAGTCGAATTCCTGCAGACCGGCACCGGAGGCGCCGTCGATCAGTGGATGGTCGACACCCTGTGGATGGTGTCACGCCAGAACGGACCGCAGGCCCGTCAACGCTACGGCGATCTGGGTTGCCGTTGGCTGGAGTGCCCGTTGGAGCCGGAAGATCTGCGCGGGCACCGCGAACTGCTCACCCATCCAGGGGCGCCCATCGCCCTGGGCGAACACTTCCGCACGCACTTCCAGACCGAGGCCTGGTTCGAAGCGCCTCGCGCCCTGGACGTCTTTCAACCCGACATCGGCCGCACCGGTTTCAGCGACGGCCTGCGCCAACTGGAACAGGCGAAAGCTGCCGGTGTGCCCACCACGCCGCACATGGGCAACGGCCTTGGTCCTTTCCAGGCGGCAACCCTGCACTTTTCCACCGCATGCGACGGCCAATACCTGCAG
>JAQCJA010000148.1 GCA_027593305.1 bacterium | reverse complement strand
GCGATCTGACACTCTCACGCGAGTCTGTGCGTTTCAACTGAAAATGGGACTTGACCCTCAGATCGTGACGTAACATCTTTCTTATAAAGCTGTTACCAATCCTCAGATCCAGTAGATGTTGTTATCCGTCATCCCCGTCAGCCAGTCGATGACCAGCCAGATGCCGGCGACGAAGAACTGCCCGAGAATGAGCCCCAGAAAGAAGGGACGGGCACGGTGGAACAGCCCGGGGCCGCCGTACTTGAGGATGACCACCTTGATGAGCCAGGCGAGGAACACGGAGAACGTGATATAGTTGGTCAGCGAGATGGAACTGACGGCAAAGCCCAGCGGATGCAAGGGCCACCAGAGGAAGTGGTGCCGCGCCAGCATGAGGGCCGCCATGACGCTGCCGCCAATTCCCGTCGAGATCCAGCCCGTCCAGTCCGGCCCGTCCGGATTGTTCAGTTCCTGCGTGACAAAGTTGAAGGGGTATGCGGGCCCGCCATCGGGGCCGAAGAACCAGCCGTTCAGGTTGATGCCGCCATAACTGTAACTCATGTACATCACCGCCCAGATCGACGAGGCGATGCTGACAACGATGGCCAGACCAATGGCCCAGAACAGGGCTCGCTTGCGTCGCGCAAGTTGGTCTTCGGCCAGCTTCAGGCCATTGGCGACGGAGGCCATGACGAAGGTGCGCACGTCGGCGGCCCAGACAAAAGTGAAGCCCAGCGCCGTCATGCTGCCGGGCCCCAGGGCGGTGTTGCCGAAGGTGGAGTGCAGAAAGTCCGAGGGGATGAGTGGCGCCCGTGCCGCAGCGATGCCGCCTTCAGCGACGATGCGGGTTACGCCGAGAAACATGAGATACATCGCCCCCAGATAGACAGGCACGGCCCAGAAGACCAGCCCCGCCATCCACAGCCAGACGCTCATCAGCATGTTGCAGCCAAGGAAGCCGAAGACGGCGACACGGTAGGAGAGCAACTCATCCGAGTCGTCGATCGTGTCGTCACCGCGAAAGGCCTTGCGCGCCACATCACGCAGGTGATCGCGGGCCGTCCACAGGCCGAAGAGCACCATGATGATGAAGGCGCCCATGCCCTGATGGGCGATGATCGGCTCGGGTGGGGCGTACCACAGCTTCTCGGGAGATGACAGGCCCACCACGCCGAAGACGCCCTCCTGGACCCGCATGAGCAGGCTGAAGAACCAGATCGAGAAGGCGATCTCGGTGTTCACCAGATAGCTGAAGCCGAGCATCGGAAAGCTGAGTGCGATCTGCAGCGACGCCGTGTTGCGGAACAGCGGGATCGCCGTCTGGGTGATGACAGTGGGAATGAAATTGAAGTAGTTGTGCAGGGCTTTCATCGAGCCGACAAACAACGGCACGGCGAAACCGCACCACATCAGCCAGCTGCGGAAGAAGGGCTTGAGGGCCCTGCCGCTGTCGTCATCCTCGACCATGGCCAGTGGCACCTGCACCAGAGGGAAGGCGAGGCGCTCGCGCACGATCCATTGTTTCCGCAGGATCACGATGAGACAGATCATGGAGAAGTAGATGCCCAGGATCAGCGGGATCCATGTCAACAGCGGCGTGATCCATGCAGCCCAGGCGATGCCGAGGCCCCGAGGTGAACCCTCGTAGAAGTACTTGACGGCAGTGAAATCCTGCGGCACCATCCACGACGGAATGTGGGGCTGCACGAGTACGGCCCATTCGTTCTCGACGGTGGCGTAGTAGGTGGCACCGGAGATGATGGGCAGCAGGTATTCGGTGAGCCCCATCGTCGGAATCGAACACGAGACGATGGCCATGATGTAGACGACGATGAGTTCTTCCGGGTGGAAGGCGAGACGTCGGTCGATCAATCCAAGGCCCGTGTGTACGATCAGCACGAGCAGGAAAAACAGAAAGATGGCGCCCGCTGTCGAGAAATCGAGTGCCATGTAGGAGCCGCGCAGCACCATGTTGCCATACGGTGCGCCCGTGCTGATGCAGAAGGCCATAATGGCGCCTGTCAGCAGGGAGCGGAAGCTCACGCCGGAGCGTGGTTCTGCGGTTGTCTCGCGCTGGTTGCTCGAATCGTTCATGGAATGGGGTAATCTAAGTGAAAACGCGAATCCTTGGGCGCACCGGCCTCCACTGCAGCGAAGTCGCCCTCGGCACCTGGGCTTTCAACTCGGTCGTCTATGGTCCGGTGGCGGACGGTGCAGCCCAGGAGACGGTACGCTGCGCCCTCGATCAGGGTATCACGCTGTTCGACACGGCGCCGTTGTATGGCACGCGGGAGCGTGACGGGATCGCTGAAGAGGTGCTGGGACGGGCGCTGGGAGCCGATCGGGAAAACGTCCTGATCTCGACCAAATTCGGCCGCCGCGCCACCCGTGGCAACGTCGCCGACTTCAATGCCGCCAACGTCAGATCATCGGTTGATGAAAGCCTTGCCCGTCTTGGCACGGACCACATCGATGTGCTGTTCTTTCATTCACCCTTTGGGCCCGATGACATTGACGACGACGTCTGGCAGGCCCTTGACGATGTGCGCGAGCAAGGCAAGGTCCGGGCCATCGGGCACTCCATTTCAAAGTTTGCCGAGACGCAGGACATGGCTCGAGAATGGGTGCTGGCCGGTCGCGTCGACGTGATTCAGGTCGTCTACAGTCTGCTCAATCGGGAAGCGACGGCGTTGATCCGTGATCTGGCGGCGGCCGGGGCGGGGATTGTGGCTCGCGAAGCTCTCGCCAACGGCTTCCTCTCAGGCGCCGTCACCCGTGACACCGTGTTCCCGGCGGGCAGTCTCAACGCCCGCTACTCGCGGGAAGATGTTGCCGCTCGTGTTGCGCAGGTGGAGAGGCTGGAGTTTCTGGTCCGCGATCCTGTGGCAGCCCTGCCGCAGGCGGCGCTGCGTTGGGTGCTGGACAACCCTGCCGTCAGTTCGGTGCTGACGGGTGCGCGCAATGCAGCAGAAGTGGTGGACTGTGGTTGTGCCGCAGGGCTACCAGGATACCACCCGGCCGAACTCGCGCAGGCATGGGCGGTACACGAGCGGGATTTCCCGGCGGCCTGATCTGCCGCAAGAACACAGTCATCACCAGCTGGGACAGATCCCCATTTGCTGGTGACCGGTATTGCGGCCCACATCGTTGATGCGGATCCCTTTTTCGCCAAAGTTGATGCAGGCGAAATTCTGCCGGCCTACTTTGGTTTCGGTAAGGTCGACGGTCTTGCTGAGGATCTGATCCTTGGTGATCGCATTGACGACGATGGCGTCGTACAGAACATCAACCAATTGGCGGCGCTGGATGCGCCGCTCATTGGTCTGATGCTTCTGCGCGTACTGCTTGATCACCACCTTCTGCTCCATGTAGTTCCGTCCCCGGCTCTCGGGCAGAACCTCAATGGCGACGATGGCCCAGTCGAGCTCGGGAGATTCACGGACAAAGAACGGCTCGGCGCGATACTTCGAGATGACCTGGGCGACGTTGTCGAAGAGTTGCGGGAAGTTGCGCAGCAGGTTGACCAGATTCGTCGACACCGTTTGCCCCCCACGAAAATAGCGTGGCAGTCGAGGGATCAGGGCGTAGCCATGGGCCATGGCGTCCTTGTCGGCCAACAGGTGGCGGAGGCTCGGGTCGCGCATCTTTTGCTGCCAGCGGCGCTCGAGTCGATTGCGGTCATCGGGGATGATGGAGATATCGAGGTACTGCTCCAGGTCATCCAGTGAGATCTGGTGTGTCAGGTTGTCGAGTTCGAGTTCCTCTTCCTCCTCTTCCTCGACGGCTTCAGGTTCGGCGACGGGCTGCAGCGCCTGCTTCAGACGGGCGCGACGCGCTTCCTGGGCGATCTTGAGTTTTTCCTGACGATCCTTGCGGGCCTGCAGTTTTTTCGCTTCCGCATCGTCATCCGAAACCAGGCCTGTCGCTTCGAGTTTCCTGCGCTTGCGAGTTGTATTCGTCTCCGGTGCCTCGCCGTCTTCCTGGTCCCTGGCCGGGACAAAGCCCGGCGTCTCTTCGATGTCGTGCCCCTCTACGGGTACGAAGCCGGGTGTATCCCTCTCTTCCGGCACGCCGCTGGTGATGAAACCAGGGGTGTCCTCGATATCGTGACCCCTGGTGGGTTTGAAGCCGGGGGTATCCTCGGTATCATGTCCCTCTGTGGGATTGAAGCCGGGGGTGTCCTCGATATCGTGATCCTTGGTCGGCGTGAAGCCAGGCGTATCGTCGGTGTTGCGTCCCTTGGTCGCTTTCGAGCGGGGGGTCTTCTTCCCCTTCTTTCCCTGGGCGGGGCTGAGGCCGGGTGTGTCCTCCGGATCGGGTCCATCACCGAGGTCATCATCGCTGTTCTGGCCGGTGTTTTTCGCCCGGCCATGACCCGAATAGATGTCGTTGCCAAAAAGCACGCCGGCATCTTCATCCTCGTCAGACGGTGCCGCTGTCTCGTCATCCTCGTCGGCGGGGCTTCCGGTTGCGTCGTCGCGACGTCGGGGTGCGGCCCCGTTGCCGCCGGCTGGCTCGGCCGCGTCATCAAACAGCCCGATATCACGGGCATCCTCTGTGAGATCGGATCCATCCCCGGATTCATCACCGGATCCATCCTCATCGAACAGGCCATCGGTGTCCGCTTCTTCCCCGGCAGATGCCTCTATCGGGCTTTCGGGCTCTGCCAGAAGACCATCCGTATCATCATCATCATCATCGTCGAACAGGCCCCCGGCATTGCCACCGAACAATTCGTCGCCATCCCCATCGAAGAGGCCGTCGCCGGCGTCGATACCATCCTCGCCAGCAACTTCACCGTCTGCCGCTGCTGCACGGGTACTGGTCCCGGCGCCCCGCACCTGGTCGTCTGCGTCGACCTCATCACCCGCGCCAGCGTCGTCGTCGCCGTTGTCGTCGTCATCATCGTCGTCGAAGAGACCCCCGTACTCCGCCTTTTCGCCGTCGTCCGTATCGACAGTCGAGGCCGTCGAAGGCCCGGGCACTTCCTCGAGATCCTCCACCTCGTGCCCCTGAGCTGTCAACAGGGTGACAATTCTCTCCGCCAGGGGAACGCTGAGATAGGGCCGGGCCACCTGCAGGGACTCCACGGTACGGTCATCGAGAGGCTCTGCATCTGCCTCGGCAGCAATGGACTCGAGCGTCGGCAGAAGCACAGAGACGTAACGTTCCATGAGGAAGCGTTTCTCTTCCTGTTGGAGCCGCTCCTCGAGGGCGTTGATGCGTGCCTTACTCATGCTGCCGGAGCATCCGGGAAGGCGAGAGATGGATGCACGCCGGGCCAGAGCCTGCGCGTGGCGCGCCAGTGGGGGAGGCCGTTCTTCCCGTGCAGCGTGATCTTGTGAACCTTCTGCACGGTGAATACCAGCCGTCGAGTCTTGCGGGATCGGTAGCGAGTTGATGTCAGATTGCTGGTGTGCCCGGCGAAGAGATCCTCGCCGGTCGCTTCACCAACGATGATGCGGTCATAGATGTCCTCGACGATGCTCTTCTGGTGGGCATACTCCGGTGGCAGATCCCAGTCCCTCGCGTAGCTGGCAAGCTTGCGTTCCGGGGGGCGCAGGGTGCAGTTCATGTACTCCGTATCACATAACACCCAGCGCGGTCCCGGTACTGCATCAGTATAGAAGTCGCGGGCCTCGAACCAGTTGGGTTTCTTCCGGCGTTTGTAGAAATAGGCAGGGTAGGCCTGCCGCAGATTCTGCACGGAACTCTCCGCCGGTTCGCCGCCATCACTGGCGATCTGGGGGTAGCGGAAAACAGGGATACAGCGCGCGAAGACCTTCTGCAGCCCGGTGATATCGTTCTTCTGTGCAGCTTCCATGGCCCGGGGCAGCAGCAGCAGATCCTTTATCAGTCGATCGAACCCCTCCTGGTGTTCCGCAAAGACCTCGGGTTGAAAGTTCAGTCCGAGAATCTCCTCATGCTTTTCCAGCGAGATGTAGCGCTCCATGAAGATCCAGCGGGCCTGTTCCCCTGGGGAGACGCTTGACAGTTCCGGAACCGGGCCGTCCGGTAGATCGGTCTTCTGACGCCCCCTGCGCCTGCGCCGTTTCTGCTGCTGTGCGGCTGTGTCACTCTCCTCAGTGCCATCGTCGCTGCCGCCATCCTCGCCGCCGCCATCCCCGGTGTCATCAGCAGAGTCGCCTGCTGTGGCATCACCATTGGCACGCAGAGACACCAGTTCGTCCACATAGCCCTTGATGTGAGCGGAAAGATCCTGGGCGAGAGCCTCATCCTCGAGTTGCGTGTCCCGATCGCGCTCGAGATCGAGAATCGCCGCAACGAGAGCTTCGCGATCCATGGATGTGGTTTCGTCGAGTTGGTCTGAGGCGGCCATGCGGCAGGGGTCCGGTTGCTATCTTTCGGCGTGAGTGAAACACGTTCGTGCGGGATTCAGGATGACCCGTTTTGAAGATGTCCTGTTTATCAATAGTAAACAGGATGTGTCCAGAATGACCATCCTCGGCACGACACCCCCTCAACGTCTTGTATCGGCCATATTGCGCTCGCCGACACCTCAAGAGGTCATGATGTTTGGATCTTCCCATCAACCTCCCCGCCCTCCGCGACACGAACCCGCCCTGCTTGTTGGTCTGGCAGTGCTGATCGCCACAGTCCTCACCCTGGCCTACGCGGGCGTTTCCCTCCTGGCCGGCCGCCTGCAACAAGGTGGTGGCTGAGGCGGGCCCAGTACAGCATGTAGCGGTTGGCGGATCGGCGACCCCAATACCTTGACGGCGGGGTCAAATTTCTTGACAGGGTTTCGGAGCCCCGGTAGCTTGGCCGGCAATGAAAACATCTGCCAGACTTCTGCCCATACTCGTGCCCCTACTGCTGGGCTTGCTTGCCGGTGTTGGCGTGACACAGTTGCGTGCTTCGCGCACCTATCAGGTCGCCAATACCTCAGAAAACATCCGCACCGCCCCCGAAGGGCGACAGATCGGTACGCTGACCCAGGGGGCGACCATCGAAGAGGTCGGCCAGGATGGCCGCTGGGTGAAGTTCCAGCTCGAGGCCTGGATCTGGGGACCCTCCCTCGAGGGCTTTGAGCCGTCGTCATCGGAGCAGATTGCCGACAGAGCCAAAGACATTCTGGACAACACCGACAACACCGACAACACCGAAGCTGCACCGGCGAGGCGTGACCGGGAACGCCGGCCGCGGGTGGCCGTCAATGCCCACGTCGACGAGATCCGCGACTTGATCGACGGAGACTTTGGTCGTTTCTACGGTATCCAGCGTGATCCCGACCTGAATCAGGTGCAGATCCGCTTCCGTGTGACAAAGATCGATCCTGAGGCACTGGAACTCAGGCACATGCGTGTGCAACACGCCATCCTGGCGGTGCTGGCGGACGATGTCGAATTCGACAGTCTGCGGATCGAGACGAATCGTGCGGATGGCAGCGGTGAGGTCGGCAGCGAACAGTCTGTCACCAGTGCCGCCGACGTCCGGCGCCTCGAAGGCAAGGACCTGGCGCAGTGGCGGCTGGTAACACGACGCTCATCCGATGGCGGCAAGAGCTGGGTCGGACCCTAGCGTGCTCGATCTTTCCGCCGTTCGGCACCAGATCAATTCCATGGTAGCCGATCAAGCCGAAGGTGGCACCGCCGCCTTCGACGCACGTGTCCAGGTGGCCGTCACCGAGTTGCAACGGTGGAGCAGCAACGGGCCGGCGTTGCAGCAACAGCTCGACCGCAGCCGCACCTCATGGATGGTGCCCCGAATCGTCTCTGGCCCTCTGGCGCAGGGCTGCACGGCACCGACGCGGCCCGAATGTCTCAGTGTGGCCGCCACCGACGGCTCGCAGATTTTTCCGGACCGCCACGAGATTTCCCCCTGCTATCTCCTCAACATCGGTTACGTGTTGCTGCACTATGGCACCGACGAGCGCCCGCTGCTGAGCAGTCGTCCCAGTCTGTACTGGCGCGACGACGATCTCTATCCGCAGTGGGGTGGCCGACGTACTGCGATCAATCGTGACATGGTCGGCTTTCGCCGGTCGCTTCTGGAACTCACGGAGTTGGCCGAACTGGCGGCGGCGTCGCAGGCAGCCGGCCACGAGACAGTCGCTCTCACTGATGGCACCCTCGTATTCTGGGGACTCGAGGGACGACCTCCCGATTTTCGCCAGGCAAGCCTGACGGCCCTCGTGTCGAGTTTCGATCTGCTGGCCCGTCGGAGAATTCCCATCGCCGGGTATATCAGCCGCCCGGGCAGCCCCGAGGTCATCAACGCCCTGCGCGTTGGCATCTGTCCCGTCGAGGGTGGTGCCGACTGTGACCGTTGTCCCTGGCTCGGGCAGGTGCCGCCCTGCGCCTCCGTCGAGAGTGTGTCAGACGCCGTGTTGTTCCGGCAGATTCTGCAACGCGGCGAGCGCTCCGCACTCTTCGAGAGTGGCTCGCACGTGCTCGAGGAGTACGGTACGCACCAGATTTTTTTCTTCTACATCCATGCCGGAGACGAAATCGGTCGGGTCGAAGTACCGCGGTACGTGGCGGAAGACGAAGAGTTGCTGCAACTGGTGCATGCGACAATCGTCGATCAGGCCGCCAAGGGGGGTGGGTATCCGGTGAGTCTCGCCGAGGCCCATGAGCGCGCCGTCGTGCGTGGCCCCGAGCGGGAAGGCTTCTACCGGCACCTCGAAGAGGTGTTCGTGCGCAACGACGTCGGCGCCAGGATTTCGCGCAAGAGCCTGCGCAAACGCAGCGTCGGTGTGTGAAAGGGATGGACTCATGGCGGTGATCGAAAATGCCGGAAACTGAAGTGACCGGGACCCGCAGTCTCGAGAGCTTTCTCGACAGCGACACCCGACCCATATCCGGCTCACCCGTAAAGGACGACCAGGATTCGGGCCCGGCAGCAGCCCGCGTGGGTGAGGTTGTGGAGAGTTCGACGACCACCCTGGTCGCGAGGCGCGACGGCTGCATGGGGCACCCGATTTTGGCGCTTTTGTGCGCATCGAATCCGACGGTCAGCAACTGGTCGGCGTGGTGCACAACGCCAGCACCCAATCCAGCGAACCCAACCGCAGACCCATGGCCTACGGCAAGACCGAGGCCGAATTGCGCCGCGAGCAACCGCAGATCTTCGAGTTGTTGCGCACGCAGTTCGAGGTCCTCGTCCTCGGCTATCTGGAGGGCGCCGAGATGGTGCACCGGTTCCCGCCCCAGCCGGCGCGGATACACAGTTTCGTCTTCCCCTGCGATCCGGCGCAGGTGCGGGTCGTTACCGAGGATCCGCAATTCCTGCGCAGTCTGCTCGAGGCGCCGGGACTGCCCACGGACGAGCTGCTGCTGGCGACGCTGCGACATGCCCTGCAACAGCGGCAGGAATCCGCGCGGGACTATCTGGGCGTGATGGGTTCGGAGTTGTCCCGCGTGTTGCGTGACGACTACGACCGCCTGAGCTCCCTCGTT
>JAQCJA010000147.1 GCA_027593305.1 bacterium | reverse complement strand
CGAAGACTGCGTCGCCGCAGGCGGCCTGCCACCTCTTCGGCCAGGTCACGGACTGCATGATACATCTCCTGTTCGTCGAACACATCGGCTGCAAAGGTGGTCTCGGAACTAAGTTGCTTGGGTTCACGCTCCGGAGTTACCGGTTCATCGTCAATGCCCTGCGCCCGCGCGTACAGATACAGACCCCGACGGCCGAATTGCTGTGCCAGTTCCTTTTCACTCAACAGAGACAGCTGATGGATCGTGTTGACGCCAAGCGCCTGAAGTTGCTCCCGCGTTACCCTGCCAACTCCCGGAATCCGACTGACAGGCAAGGGATCGAGGAAGGATCTGACCAGGTGGGGCATGACGGTCACGAGACCATCCGGTTTGTCCTGATCCGAGGCGATCTTTGCCACGAACTTGCTCGGCCCAACGCCCGCGGAGGCGGTCAACTGCAGCCGTTTCTGGATCTCACTCTTTATGATGCGGGCCACACGATGTCCGAAAGGGATGTCCTGCTTGTTCCAGGTCACATCGAGATACGCTTCATCGAGGGATACCGGCTCAATCAGGTCTGTGTGTTCGTAGAGAATTTCGTGGAGCCCACGAGAGACCTCACGGTAGCGGTCGAAGTCAGCCGCCACCCGCACCAGATTTGGGCAGAGGCGCAACGCTGTGCGCATGGGCATGGCGCTGCGCACACCAAAGGCACGGGCCTCGTACGAGGCGGCGGCGACGACACCCCTGCCCTCGGGGGTTCCGCCTACCACCAAAGGAGTACCGCGCAACGAAGGATTGTCTCGTTGTTCGACAGAGGCATAGAACGCGTCCATGTCGATATGGATGATTTTCCTGGACCTGCGTTCGGACAAGGGCGGGCGCCGCTATGGGATCGCGAAGGGAAGATTGCTGACAACGGCATGGACCGGGACGCCCATGTCACTGTGGACTTCGACGGGTGTGCCTTCGTGGCATTGTGCTGTACGGACATAGGCCAGCGCCAGCGTGCCAAGCTCAAAATTGGTTGCGACGCTGGTGACGGTACCCACCGTAGTTCCCGCAACGCGCACCACTGCCCCGGATGGCACTGGTGCTGCCAGACGCAGGCCGACGAGATGCTGTTTGATTTTCTGGTATGTATCAAGTCGCGCAATCACCTCTTGCCCCGTGTAGCAGCCCTTGGCCATGTGAATCGCATCGCCGAGCCCTGCTTCCCAGGGGTTGTGTTCGAGCGTCAGTTCTGCGGACCCAGGGTCTCCCCAATGGATCCGCAGCAGTTCCTGCGTCGCTGGGCGAATGGCCATGGCACCAGCATCGACCAGTGCCTTACGGGGCGCGGTCAGATCCGGACCCCAGAGGCGAATCCCGGGGTAGCTGCCCGCATCGATGCGCATGGCCCGCAACGTAGCATGCGGTACCAACGAGAAACGTGGCATGGCGGCGGCATCGATGGCCAGAACATCGGCACACATCCGCACCGCTTGTGCACCGACAACTTCACATTGGTCGAGATCATTCGAGGTGTCTCGCCACTCTATCTGCTCGCTGAAATGGTAGCGTTCGAGCCACTTGATCAGGGCGGTGGCGCCATCAACGGTCGTGAAACCTTCGGTGAGATCTGATTTGATACGGCACAGGTCGAGGACTTCGACGATACGTCCCCGAGGATCGCAGAAGACCGTGCGCAGTCCCGTGCCGACAGCGCAATGGAGCGTGTCGTTCGTCGATAGTCGGTGGATAAACTCAAGATGCTCAGAGCCGGAGAGATGCAGCCGGCCTCGCGCTGAGGAATCGATGATGCCCACACCCATCGTGGCGGCACGATACTCGATCCTGTCAGGTTCGTTGCCGGTCACCGGCGCTTGTGTTCGGGAAGATGCATGCAGCAAAGATACGAAGGCGTGTCCCGACTAGTCGATGATCTCAAAGTGAGAACCACGGTCCGGATCCTTGGTCACTTCGATGCGTACAGGGAAGGCGTCTTTTAGTTCGTCGAGATGTGTTACGACAAGGACCTTGTCGAAATCTCTGCCGATCTCATGAATCGCCTCGGTCAACTGCTCAAGACCGTGAGCATCCTGGGTGCCGAAGCCCTCGTCGATGATCAACGTACGCAACCGCGTGCCGGCTCGCCTTGCCAGCACTTTCGAGAGGGCAATACGCAGGGCAAAATCTGTGCGGAAGGCCTCACCCCCCGAATACAGATCGTAGGATCGCTCTCCCAGTTCATCAGCAATCTTGATGTCCAGGGTTTCACGGCTGCCGCCACCCTTCAGGTCACGCAGCGATTCGATCGTGATTTGTATGCGATTGTCCGTCAGGCGGCGCAGAATCGCATTCGCTTCATCCTCGATCTCAGGGATGGCGCTTTCGATGATGAGCGCCTGGATGCCATCCTTGCCAAAAGCCTCGGCCAGTTGCTGGAAAAGCCACTCGTCTCGCTCCAGTTCTCCGCGGCGGATGGTGAGTCGCGCCGACTCCTCGCCTACGGCCACAAGGTGTTGCTGACGTGAGCGCAATGATCCCTGTAGCTGCAGTAGTTCATCCCGCTTACGGCGATGATTCTCGACTTGCACCTGCGTCCCCTGGCAGCGGGCGTCAACATCGTGCAGAGATTCGATCACGACCGTCAGCTCCGCCCGCAGCTGAGCGAGCCCTTCCAGGCGTTTGGCGGTAGCAGCCTGCTCGCCCTGCATGCGGTCCAGAGCAGCGCCGGTTGCCAGTGTGCGTTGACGTGCTGCCCTGAGGCGCTCCTGCTGAACAGGTGCATCTGACAGCGATGCCACTTGCTCGCGAATGTGCTCGTGATGTGCGGCATCGTAGCCCAGGGCCTCGCGTTCGCTGGCCAGTCGTTGATGCTCTGCATCCAGCACTCGCGAGAACGATCGTGACGCGAGTTCCTCCTGGGCTGCCAGGACGTGCCCTTCCACCTGATTGCGTTCTGCTTCGGTGTGCTCCCGATCCTGACGGGCACCCAGCAGCAGGTGATGACTCGCATCGACGGCGGCACCGTCACGAACCAGGTCTTCGAGTTGCGCGAGGCGGGTCGGATCAAACTGCAGAACATCAAGCCTGTGCTGTGCTTCAGCTTGCGCCGCGCGAGCCTCTGGTGCGAAATCGCCACTGTGCAGTTGTCCGGCAAGCACCGCAACTTCCGTATACAGTTTCGATGCCGCCGCCTCGTCCTCATCGAGCTGGCGGCGTCGAGCGCGAAGCAAGGCGACCCGCTCCTGGCGTTGGGCAAGGTCGCCGACATCTTCCTCGAGTGTGCGGAATCGTGCTCTGTGCTCGCTGAGTTGCTCATCAAGCAAGGCGACCTCTCGTTCAACCTGCTGTTGCCGGCGGGTCAGTTCTGCCTTGCGTTCTCCGAGTTCCACATCAATGCGACGATAGTGGTCGCCATCGAGATCGGTACCGCACAGCGGGCACTGCGTCAGGTCTCCGCGTCCCAGGGCAGCGATGCGTTCACCGAGTTCGGCATCTTCCAGGCCAAATTCGGCGAGTCTTTGCCGCGCCTGCTCGGCCTGAGCCTTAACACGCGTACCGTTTTCGCGGAGTCGCTGCATTTCTTCGGCGCACTTGCTCGCTGCAGAGAGATCGCTTTCCGCCAGTTCGATCTGGCGGGACAGCTCTGCTGCTGCTTTGAGCCGTTGCTGAATCTCCTGCAGATGAGCCTCATGGCCCCGCAGTCGTTCCACGAGCCGCCGCTGTTCGAGTTCGACGGCGTGGGCGCTGCTGTCGCGGACCGTGCGTAAGTCCTCCCATTGACGCCGGGAACGACGCAGCGCTTCCAGGTCGGCGCGGTGCTGGTTGAGAATGACACTTTCTGCCTCGATCTGTTCGGCGTTGCGCAGCACACCGTCGAACTGTCGCAGGCGTTCGTCAAGGCTGTCCCGGCGAGCTTGCCACTTGGCGCGCCGTTGGTCGACCTGTTGGCGAGCAGCGTCGATCTGACGTCGCAGTTCACCGAGTCCGGTATCGAGCGCCTGACAGGACTGCTGGCGCCTGTTCTGCGTTGCCGCTTCTGCAGACAGATGCTGGAAGCGCACCACATCAGCATCGATGCGATCTTCCTGGCCCAGAATGGCTGCATCGATGGCATTCTGCTCGCGCAGTTGCAGCATTCCCTCACCGAGGCGCCGCTGGAGTGCCTCCAGTTCAGCGCGATCGAGATTACAGCGCTCGAACTCGGCGCGGGCGCTGACCAAGCGCAGCCGTCGTTCCCGCCAGAGTTGCAGATCTTCCTCTGCCTGCCGTAGACTCACGCCCAGATCCGACAGATCAGCCTCTGCTGTGACCAGGCTTGAGTCGATCTCAGGTTTCGTCACCAGTTCCGCGGCAAACGTTGCCGCCTGCAGGCGGAGGCTGGCCAGTTCCGCCGCCTGAAGTTGCTGCCGTGCACGGGCGGCATCCTGTAACCGGTCGTAGCGGGTCAGTCCGAGGATGCGGGCGAGCAACTGTTTGCGTTCGCGCGAGCCCTTGTTGGTAAAGGCATTCGCCTGGCCCTGGAGCAGAAATGCAGAATTGATGAAGGTGTCATAGTCCATCGACAGCAATCGATCGATGTGGCCCTGCGTTGCCCCTACTGCGCCCGCCTCGGAGAGTGGGCGATATGTATCTGAAGTGGGATCGAGAACCTGCAACTCGAGCTCGGTGATGTTCGTGCTCGGGCGTCGTCTGAAGCTGCGCAGCACGCGATGTGTGACACCGTCGAGGTCGAAGGTGAACTCGACGCGCATCTGCTGAGCACCCAGGCGCAGCAAGCCTTCGTCTGGCTTGCGGTCGTGTCGGCCCTTGCGGGCCTGACCCCATAGGGACCAGGTGATCGCGTCCAGCAGGGCTGACTTTCCGTGGCCATTGGCGCCTGAGAGACAAGCGATATGGAAGCGGGTGAAATCCAGCGCTTGCGCCTGTTCGCCGTAGCTGAGGAAGTTCTGCAGAACCAGCCGCAGGGGAATCATCAGATGCCCCCAAAGTCGTCCATCGCCAGATCCTGCTCCAGTTTCTGGGCGTAGCGCCTGAGGCTTTCACGGTGGGGCTCAAGTTCCGGACGGTTGTCGATGTAGCGGTCGAGGGCCAGACCGGTGTCCGCGTCCTGAGGGATGCTGGATCGCCGTTGACGTTCCTTGACCACAATGGTTGGTGTTATGCCGGCTACATGGTGTGCCTGCGCCTCATCCAGTGCCTGCCGGATCACATTGGTGTCGAGTCGCTGGCCCACATCCGTTGTGTAGCGGATTCGCACGACGGCATGGGCAAGTTCTGCCCCTGTGATGGCCGCCAGTACGAGGGTGGTGGGATCCTCTGTGCCGGTTGCGTCGACATCGAAGGTCAGGAAGGGACGCGCCGGCGTCTGGATGAATTCGTAGGTCGTGGAGCGTTCACCTGCTGCGTGGGTGATCGAGATGACGCAGAACCCCTTCGTCTCGCGCTCTTCGCCGAAGTCGACGCGCTCGACGCTGCCACTGTAGACAACGGCAGGTCGGCCACCTGGATTCAGATCCTGATGACGATGCACGTGCCCCAGCGCAACATAATCGAAGCAGGGATTGGCAAGATCACTGGTAAGCAGGGTTGGATCGGCGCCGATAAGGGCCGTCCGTTCCGAGCCCGAGAACACAGCTCCAGAAGCGGCGATATGTCCCACCAGAATGGCCGGAAGGGCCGGGTCCAGGCTGTCGGCGAAATCCCGTATCTGGCGGGCACACAGTCGGGAGATCTCACGCAGAAGATCCTCCTGGGGAAGTTGCCGATAGGCTTCGTCCGTGCGCAGGTAGTGTCGGGTCGGCCAGGGCAGTCCGGCAACCTGCAGGGGGCCGCTCCTCGTCGGCAAGGTGAACAGCCGGGGCGTGCGAACCACGTGGGTGCCCGTGAGATCGAGAGCATTGAACACATCAACTGAGGTCGCCCGACCGAAAGCCGCTGGCGTATCATGATTGCCTACGACGAGCACAATGGGGATCTCGGCTTTGTGCAGACGACGCAGCTGCACAGAGAACTCACGTTGCCATGTCGGGTTTGGCGCCGGCGTACGATACAGGTCTCCGGCAAACAGAACGGCATCGACATTTCGCTCAATGGCGTCATCGAAAATCGCCGCAAGGCACCTGCGAAAATCGAGCAATCGTGAATGCAGGCCCGTTGCCGGATCGAGTCTGCCGTAGTTCTCGATCCCCAGGTGGAGATCGGCGAAATGGAGCAGTTGCACCGCGGGGCCTCATTGGGGCTTGTGGTGACAGCACAACCGGTAGGGGTGCCGGCGGGCATCGATCGGCGGAGAGGCCGAATTCTGACGGTATGCCGGAACCCTCTTGAGGAGCTCCAACGACAGAATCGGGCCTTGATCGAGAATCCGCGGTCAATGTATGGAGGGTACCGAACCCGCGAAAGGACCAATTTCGTCGTCACCGGAGCCGCTGATAATGGCTTGCTCATGAGACAACGGGTGGCTATATTCACGTGCGTTGTCGAGACGTAGCTCGAACGAGCGGAAGCGGCGCCACAGCCACGCTTCCGCTTTTTGTATTCAGAGTCAGGAGCGATCAATCATATGAGCGAGGTTTACCTTTCGCGCGACGGCATGCGCAAGCTCCAGGATGAGCTGAGGGAGTTGAAGACATCGGAGCGTCCAACCGTACGCGACGCTCTGCAGAGAGCCCGTGAATTCGGCGATCTCTCCGAGAATGCAGAGTATGCTGCTGCGAAGGAGAGGCTGATGTTTCTCGAGCAGCGCATCAACAGGCTTGAGGAAACGCTCAGCCGTGCCAGTCTGCTCGAAAACGAGAACATCCCCGATGACAAGGTCTACATCGGGGCGACAGTTCTGTTGCGGGATCTGAAAAAGAGTCTGGAATTGACGTATACTCTGGTGTCCCCGGAGGAGGCGGACTTTGACGAGGGCAAGATCTCCACGGTGTCACCCATCGGCAAGGGCCTGCTCGGCAAGGAAGAGGGGGTCGAGGTCGAGATCGCCGTCCCAGCCGGGACGCTGCACTACAAGATTCTCAAGATCACTCGAGACTGATTTCCGACTGGCAGTCGACGAGGTTTTCGACAGCGAGCGCTGTGCCGGCATCCCATTCCAGGCTTAGTTCATGTGGCGCCGATCTCTGGACCTGATTTCCCAGCCCCTGCCGCTCGGGGCAGGTCTGGCGCGGATGGCGGCCATTGTCGCCGAATACATGTCTGTCGATCGCTGCTACGTGCTGCTTCTGGATCGAGCAACCGATGAGCTGGTCCTGCAGATGGACGGGCAATCGACAACGACCGAAGCCGGCGCCGAGATCCGCCTACGCGTGGGCGTCGGCCTGACAGGTCTGGCAGCAAGCCGCCAGCGGACGATTCAAGTGCCGCACATGCGGCGTGACCCCCGTTCCGTCGATCTCGGTGACGGCGTCGATTTCCGCAGCATCATCGCCGTACCTATCGTTGAAGAAGGCGATTTGATCGGCGTTTTTTCGCTGCAAACTCTCGCCGAACGTCACTTCACCCCGGATGAGGTTGCCTTCCTGGAGTCGACGATTCGCCCGCTGCTGACTCTGATGGTCACCACGTCTCACGCGCGCGACGATCTGGCGCGGCGCAATAGCCAGATTCAGGCTCTCAATGAGCTCGGTCAGGCGATGAACTCGGGGCTGGATCTCGACGAATCCCTCGAGTTGATCGCTGCGCGCGCCGCCGAAGCGCTTGGCGCCAAGGGTTCGGCGATCCGTCTTTCAGTTGCCGACGGCAGTCTGGCGCTGGCGACGCTCTATTCGCAAACGAACGAGGGCATCGACTCGACGTATGAGAAACGCATCGCCGAGTGCGTTGCTGCCACGGGCGAGCCAATCCTCATCGATGACCTGCGTACCGACGAAGAACCCCATGCTCTGGGGTCCTCCCTGTTGTGCGTGCCTCTTGTGTTGGAGGAAAGTGTCGTCGGTACGCTGACACTGCTCGACAAGATCGCCAGGGATCGCCACGATCGTCGTCGTTTCACCGACGACGATCTGAGCACGTTGTTCGCTCTGTCGAGTCAGATCGCAGCCGAGATCGAGGACATCAGACTTACCAAACGTCTGCAGGAGTTGGTCCGGACCGAGCAAAAACAGGGAAAGCAACTGCGCACGCTCTACAACCGTTCGCGAGCCTTCCTCGAATCCATTTCGGACGGGCTGCTTGCCGTCGATGACAACGGTATCGTCATCGAGGTCAACTCCGTAGCCCGTCGTATCATCGGCCGCGATGTCAAGGACATTGAAGGACACGGGATTGCCGAACTGGTGGAGGACAAGCCTCCCATCGTCAGCTGGGTATCACGTGGCGAGCAGTTCAGCAGTCGCGTGATTACGCTCAAGACTTCTGAGGGGCGTGTGGCGGCAATGGCCAATCTGCAGCCGTTTCACGACGAGAAGTCCGGCCCGGCCGGCGCCGTCCTCACCTTTCGAGAAATGGCAGAAGTCGGTCGACTGGTCAACCGGGTCATCGGCGTCGAACGGACCTTCACATTTGACGACATCCTCGGCGAGAGTCCGGCGATCCAGCAAAGCACGGAACTGGCTCGTGTCGCTGCCGGCACCGCGTCAAACATCCTCATTGGCGGCGAAACGGGGACGGGCAAGGAGGTCTTCGCGCAATCGATCCACAATGCCAGTGCTTTCGCCGAAGGGCCCTTTCTTGCGGTGAACTGCGCGGCTCTGCCTCGTGACCTGATTGAGAGTGAGCTCTTCGGCTACGTTGAGGGGGCCTTCACAGGGGCCAGTCGAAAGGGCCGACTGGGCAAGTTTGAGTTGGCCAGCGGCGGCTCGTTGTTTCTTGACGAGATCGGTGAGATCCCACCGGAGGTGCAGGTCAAGCTGCTGAGGGTTCTGCAGGAGAAAGCGATTGTTCGCGTCGGTGGAGACCGCACAATCCCGGTGAACTGTCGGCTGATCGCTGCGACGAACCGGGATCTGCACCGAGCCGTGGCCGAAGGGGGCTTTCGCCAGGATCTGCTCTACCGCCTCGATGTCATCTCGATTGACCTGCCGCCGGTTCGGCAGCGTCTGGGGGATCTGCCGCTGTTCATCGAGAGGTTCATCCGCATACATGCCGAGCGCAATCAGAAGGTTGTAGAGGGAATCGAAGCAGACGCCTTGAGTCGGCTGACGGACTATCACTGGCCGGGGAATGTGCGTGAAGTCGAAAATGTCATTGAGCACGCGGTCGCCCTTGCGCGAGGACGGCTCATCGGGATTGCCGATCTCCCTGCCTCCATGAGCAGGGCGGCTCTGGCGCCAGCCTCCGGGTCTGGCCACTCTGGTCTGACAGGGGCGCGCCTGGAGTACGAAGCGGCTAAGGAGCAGATGTATCTTGAGGCACTCAGAGAGGCCGCCGGCGACGTGCCCAAGGCAGCTGAACTGCTGGGAGTCAGCAGGGCGACCATGTATCGCCATCTGCGCAAG
>JAQCJA010000146.1 GCA_027593305.1 bacterium | reverse complement strand
GGCGGCCTTCTGTTCGGCGGAAAAATCGAGGTTGCCCGTGGTGGCGAAGACGAGCAGATCGAGCTTGGCCAGCGACTCGGGTGTTACTTTGTTGAGGTGATGGGTGGTTGCCACATTCCAGTTGTGGGCGGCGCCGAGCTGTTTGAAGGCGACCTCACAGTCCGGCAGGTAGCTGTGCTCATAACCTGCGGAGTGTCGCAACACGAGAATATTGGGCATTCGTATTTCCTTTCGGCGAGTAGGACGTCTCGCCGTCAACATACCGACCCTGACGGGGAGATTCCACTATGAGATTTGGCATCATCGGTTGCGGCTCCATCGCCGCCAATTCCTTTGCCCCGAGCCTGGTCCATTCTGACAAGCTGGACCTGGTTGCCGTGTGCCGTCGCGATGCCGAAAAAGCGCAGGCCTTCGCCACTCGCTTCGGTGGTTGTGCGCACTACACCTCGGCCGCCGAACTGCTGGCCGACGACCGTGTCGAGGCCGTTGTCATATCGACGCCTTCGGACACGCACTGCTCGTACACGCTGGCGGCAGCGGCTGCCGGAAAACACGTACTGTGTGAAAAGCCCATGGCACGGGATCGGCACGAAGCTCGCCGCATGATCGAGGCCTGCCGCGCAGCGGGCGTCACGCTGGGTGTGGCCTATCGTCGCCGACTGTTCCCGCAAGTGGTCGAAGCCAAGCGCCAGATTGCCGCGGGGGTGATCGGTCCAACCGTGTGCACACGCTCGCATTACAGCGGCGGCGGCGGCTTCGGCAATGCCTGGCAACGCCAGCCCGGCATCGGTGGGGCACTGATGGAAATGGCCGTGCACCGCATCGAGGTGCTGCTGAACCTCGCCGACACGGAGCCCGTCGAGGTCTGTGGTCTGGTGGACACGGTCCATTACAAGGACTGGGAGGTGGATGATTCCGACGCGTTGCTGCTGCGCTTCGCCGATGGCACCATCGGCGTGCATTCGACCATTCTGACGTCAAAGCCGCGCCGTGATACGGCCCAGGTGGACGGCACCGACGGTCGGATCGTCATCGATGGTCTGGAGTTCGGCGGCACATCGATCGAGGTCGAGACCGAGGCGGGCCGTCAGCAGGTGGCCGTCACGCCACTGGCAGCACCCTACTTCGATCAGCCCATGCTGGAAGACCTGGCCGCTGCTGCCGTCGAGGGTCGGGAGCCCGTATGTGATGGCGTCACCGGATACCGGGTGCAGGCGGTGGCAGATGCTGCCGTCGAGTCGTCGGTGGGCGGCCGGCGGATTGCCGTAGAGGTATGGAACGATTGATGGTGGACCGGCGGGGCCTTTCCCAAACGGTAGCTTCATCCTTGGCTGCGGGAGGATCCTGCGAGACAACCTGATCGATGACCGTGGCGTGGCGGCAGCGCCGTCCGCCTTCAGCCAACACTGACCCAGGAGCCAGTATGGGATACATCGACGCGCATGTGCATGTATGGACCGACGACTACGATACGTACCCATTCGCTGCCGGCCACGACCCGCAAAAGGCTGTGCCCCGCACGTTTTTCGCCGAAGACATCCTCGGCCATGCGGGGCCTTGCGGCGTCGATCGTGTGGTTCTGGTGCAGATGAGTTACTATGCCACCGACAACAGCTACATGCTGCAGGTCATGAAGGATCATCCCGGCGTATTCGGCGGCATCGGTGTTGTGGATCCGACCTGCGCCACCCCCGAGCAGGACATGCTGCGCCTGGCCGAAGAAGGTGTGTATGGTTTCCGTGTCTCACCTGGTGACAAACCCATCGAAAGCTGGTGTGACAGCCCTGGCTTCACCCGCATGTTTGCTGCCGGCGCCGAGCAACGACTGGCCATCTGCCCATTGATCGGCACGGAGGCGCTGCCGGCGCTAGCCCGGCGCTGCGCCGAATTTCCGCAGACGCCGGTCATCATCGATCACCTCTGTCGCATCGGTACCAGTGGCGTCATCGAGACAGGCGATGTCGAGGCTCTATGCCGCATGGCGCAGTATGACAACGTCATGGTCAAGGTGTCGGCCTTCTATGCTCTGGGCGCCAAGACGCCGCCGTACCATGATCTGCGCGACCTCATCCACCGCACGGTCGATGCATTCGGCGCCCGGCGACTCCTGTGGGCCAGTGACGCACCCTACCAGGTGCAGAACAACCACTCGTACGCAGCAAGCGTCGCTCTGCTGGAAGAGGGGCTCGATTTTCTCAGCGACGCCGAGCGTGAGCAGATCATGCGGGGTACGGCGGCAGACTTCTTCTTCAGGTAGACAGGCCGGCGCGGGTTATGTCGACCACCAGTTGCACGTCATGGCGTGCGGCCGCCAGGGGTGTGCGGCAGGCCAGCCCCTGGGTGATGCAGGCGTGGAAGTGGCGCAGCTGGGCGACGAACGGATTCTCCCAGTCCACGGCCGGGCGCAACTCGAAAGACTGGCCATCCCCATCGATGCCACGCACCATGACCGTGCTCAACTGACCACGAGAGAATCCCGTCGGATACGACAGCGTGACCCCTCTGTCGCCACTGTATAGCTCGAGTGTCTCCTGGAAGTGGCGGATCCGCTCCAGTTCCACCCAGGTCGCCGCGCATCGTGGCCCATCCTCCCAGGCCAGCACCGTCGTGATGCCGAGGCCGCCGTTCCACAGTTGGGTGCTGGCCACGTGGTCCGGCGGTCCGAGCAACTGCCGCAGGCCGTAGAGGTCGTGGATCATGCTCCCCGCCAGATGAAAGAAAGCGGAGCGCACGGGCTCGGGCACCTCTCCCAGAGCGCGCCGTGCATCGGCATACCTGCCGGCGGCAAGATCCTCAGCGGCTGAGGCTGGCAGATCATCGGCCCGGCGCAGACGGAAGTGGGCCAGGTGGTGCCGGTTGTCGGTGTGCAGGTGGTGGATCTGCACAAAGCGGAGATCGTGGCGCATGGCTGCCACTTCCGCTTCAACGCGCAGGAAGGCAGGGTCGTACACCTTCATGTAGCCCGCCTGCGCCACCAGCCCTGCGCTCTGCGCCGCCGCCGTCATCCGATCCACATCTTCCGGCACGAAGGCCACCGGCTTTTCAATGAACAGATGGCGCCCCGAAGCCAGTACGCACATCGCCGCCTCGACCTTGGGATCGGAGTGACAGAGCAGCACTGCATCAAGAGGCTCTGTCAGGAAGACATCCAGGTCGGTGTGCCAGGCGCCGATGCCATACTCCTCGGCGGCGCCCCGGGCCAGAGTGGCCGACACGTCACAGACGGCAACGATGTCGAATTCAGCGCTCAGAAAAGTGAGGTTGGGCAGATGCTGGATCTGGGCGACGGCGCCGCAACCGACAACGCCGATACGGATCTTTCCGGCAGGTGGACTCATTATGAGCTGCCCGCGCGAGGCGACATCTTGTTCCATTCTGCCGCCATATCGAAGAGTTTGTCGAAGGTCCGGTACAAGCCAAACCACATGATCTCCCGCTGGCGATCGGCGGCGTCGTTGTTGCGTGCCCCAAGGGCCCGTGACAGGCGTGCGCCCGCCATGCGGGCCTGCTCGGCAGCGGTCTGTGCCATGGAGGCCAGGGATTCGGCGAGATCGACGAAATGGTCGATGGATTCGTCGATGGGAATCCGCGAGTCCTCCTGGTCGTAGGCAGCAGGGGGCAGGAAGCGAATCGGTTGCCGTTCATCCTTGTCATCCCGCCCCGTGTGTGTGGGCTGGATATGGGGCGTGACGGAGAGATACATCGTCATCGGCTCCGCACCGATGACACTGACCTGATGCGGCTCGTCGATGCGGGCCACACACATCTGTCCCGGCCCCAGTTCGGCGATTTCTCCGGCGATCTCAAAGCGCGCCCGACCTTCGAGGATGAGGAAGATCTCGTGTCCCAGGTCATGGCTGTGACGCTCGGCGACCGTCCCGGGCTCCATGCGCAGGAAGCGTGAGCGGATCTGCGGTGAGACGAAGACGTTGCGAATGTCGGTGTGGTAGTCAAAGACTTGCAGTGCCATCATTGCCTTCCGGTGTCGAGATAATCCATTTCAGGGCGCAGGTCCCAGCGGCAGGTGTCGGCGGGTTGCACGTGGCGGGCCCAGTTGCTCAGGATCGGCAGGTCCGCACGGAGGCGCGCCATCTCCTGCCGGACGAGGGACGGGTCCCACCCCGTCCGCACGAGGCCGAGCCATTCGTCAAGGATGTTGCTGCATGCGGCATCACCGGCACGGTTGTCCATCTCCTGCGGGTCCTGTGCAAGGTTGAACAGCTGACATGGTTGCCCATCGTAAAAGTTGAGTTTCCAGTCCCCGCGCCGCACCATGCGTTGGACCACGCCGTCCTCCGTCACCGGGCCACCGGAGCCGGCGCTGTCGAGACAGAACTCCGAGTACGCGATGTCGTCCCATGCCGTCGTCTGCGGCGCCTGCAGCAACGGCAGCAGGCTGCGACCGTGGGACAGCGGCAGTGGTGGACAGTCGAGAGCAGCAAGCATCGTGGCATTCAGATCCAGTCCGCTGCACACCCGTGGGCAACGTGTGCCCGCAGGCAGATGTCCCGGCCAGCAGAGGATGGCGGGAACACGGACGGAGTCTTCGTAGAACGTCTGTTTCCACCAGAGGCCATGTTCGCCGACCTGTTCCCCATGGTCGGAGGTATAGACGATCAGGGTGTTGTCTTCGAGGCCATTGGCGCGCAACGCCTGCAGGATCTGGCCAATGAGGCGATCCATACAGGTCACCAGAGCCCAGTAGGCGGTGCGCGCCCGCAGGACCTCCTCGTCGGGCACAGCGGCAATGCCGCAGTTCTCGCGCCAGGCGCGGATGTGGGGATGCAGATCGGTTGAGAACGGTTCCGGTGTCCGTGGCATGCTCATGCGGCCCTCGTACAGCGCGTAGTCCTGCTGCCGGGCGACAAAGGGCTGGTGGGGAAGCATGAAGCCCACCGACAGGGAGAAGGGTTCGGACTGCTGGCCGGCACGACGGCGCACGCCATAGCGGTCGAGCCAGTTGACGGCGGCCGCTGTGACATCCTCATCGTGTACCTGATAGGCTGACTGTCCGGGTCCCGACCTGGTCAGACTCACCCGGGAGGGTCCTGCGGTGCCGCTCAACTGGCCGTGATCGGCCCCCCGTCCTCCTGGCTGGTTGGGGCCATGGTCACCGACCAGGCGTTCGGCATAGCCGTGCAACTGGTCGGGACCGACGGCATGCATGCGACCGACCAGCGCCGGGCGATAGCCGCCGGCACCCATGGCATGAGCCAGGGTCGGGATTGCCGAATCGAGAATATGGTTGTTGGTCCACACGCGGTTCTCATGCGGATACCGTCCCGTCAGGGCCGACATGCGCGACGGCACACAGATCGGCGACGGACAGTAGCAGGCATCGAGGATGACGCCGGATCTGGCCAACTGATCAAGATGCGGCGTCTGCACCAGCGCGTCGCCATAGGCACCAACAACGGCGGCACTGTGCTGATCGGAGTGCAGGTAGAGCAGATTGGGTCGGTCGGTCATGACGGGCCTCTCTTCCGGAGCGCAAGGGTAGGCAGAGGGAACCGCTCCCGGCAAGATCGGTTTCCCCCAAGGCAAGAGCTGTTTCTTGCCAGGTGCGCGGATCGGGGTTTCATTGCCCCGTTCCCCTCGTCATCTTCTGCGGAGCGCGCGTACGTATGGGCTGGACAATATCTGTCGATGATCGGGCGTGAGCGCCGCCCTGCGTGATTTCATGCCGGTTGCTGCGCGCGCGCGCGCCGCATGTCCCCGGCTGACAACTCTGGGAGAGGTGGTCGGCCTGCCCCTGCTTGCGGCCCGCATCGGCGCTGGCGAGCCCGCCGGATTGCTCATGGCCGGCACGCATGGTGACGAACCGGCCACGGTGGAAGCGGCGCTGCAGGTTCTGGAGCGACCGGCGGGGGGCTGGACCGGCGGCCTGAGTCTTGACGTGCTGCCGTGCACGAATCCAACGGGTTACGTGCAAGATGCTCGCGAGACGGTGCAGGGCGTGGATATCAACTGGTCCTGGTCACGCCACGACGTTGCCGAAATCGAAATGCTGCGCAGGTTCCTCCTGGGGCGACGATATCGCTTCGTCATCGATTTTCATGAAGACTGGGAAACGCCGGGTTTCTACCTTTACGAGCATCGTCTCGGCGTGGCTGCCGCCGGACCTCGTATGATCACTGCAGTCGAAAGGGTCTGTCGCATCAATCGGGATGCCGAAATCGAGGGCTGGCCCGCGTGTAACGGCGTTGTTACGGCCGACTCCAGTCGCGAGCGAATTACCCGCGGTGATGGCTTTCCACTCGTTCTGCTGCGCGACCACACGGCACACAAACTGACCACCGAAACCCCCACGGAGTTGCCCATGCAGCTACGGGTACAGGCCCATCACGCCGCCCTCGATGCCTTGCTGGCACACTATGCGGAGCTGACATGAGCCGCCGGGCCCAGTCCGGGCAAACGGTGGTGCCCTCAGTGCTGGGGCTACCGGAGCGTCTCACCAGACTGCTGACGCACCGGCATGCCCGCTGGGGAGCGCCGCTGGCAGCGGCGCTGGCGGCACTGCTCATCAGCGTCTGGACGTTCGATGCCAAACTCGGCATCAGTGGTGACAACACGGAGTTTGTGACGCTGGCACGGTCGCTGGCTCACGGTGATGGCCTGACGTACACAAATCTGCCCGAGCCGCGGCCGGCGACGAAGTACCCCTTCGGTTTCCCCCTCATGCTGGCACCGCTGGCGGCCATCTTTGACGGCTGGTCGGGACCGGGAAGCGGCACACCCGACTGGGTGGCCATGAAGTGGCTTGTGGTGTGCAGCCTGGCCGCCGGCATGGGCGCCTTCCATCTGCTGGCCCGAGGGGTCGCTGGAGATCTCGTGGCGGTGGCGGCGACGGCCCTGGCCGTGACCAATCCTCTCACTGTCAGTTACGGCCACCAGGTCATGTCAGAAGTACCGTACCTGGCGCCGTCGCTACTGGCGCTGTGGTGTCTGCACCGTGGCATCGAGGCCGAAGGCTGGCGCCACAATCGCTGGCTGTGGACCGGCGTAGCGGCGGCCATCGCTGCCTACTACATCCGCAGCGTCGGACTCGTCCTCATCGGCGCACCCATCGCCCTGTTGTTGCTGCGACGGGACTGGCAACGAGCCGCGCTGATTGGCGGCGTCAGCTTTGCCGCGATCCTGCCCTGGTCGTTGCGCAACAGTGCCGTCGGTGGTGGCGGGGTGTATTTCAAACAGCTGGTCCAGGTCAATCCCTATTTCCCGGATCAGGGCCTGCTCGATGCAGCGGGGCTGTGGGAACGGATCACCGACCACCTGCAGTTCTACCTGGCGCAGGGCCTGACGCAGACGCTGTGGCCCTCCTTCGAACCGACGGGGGCAGCGTTCACCCCCGCAGCGGCGGTCATGCTGGCGCTGCTGGGCGGCTTTGCCTGGCGCAGTGTGCAGCAAGGCAGGCACCTGCTGCTGCTGATCTATGCGTCGTTCTTTCTCGGCACGGTGCTGCTGTGGCCGTGGCCGGGGGATCGTTTCATCCTGCCCCTGGTGCCGGTGCTGCTGCTGGCCGGTGTCATCACCGTCGCGGACGCCGTCCACTGGCTGCGGGCCAAGGGGGCCGGGCCAACAGCCTACGTGCTGGCTGTGGTACTGCTGGGCCTGGGACTCCACGGCAACGTGTTCGGCCGGACGTCACATCAGCCGGTCCGCCAGCCCACCTCGCTCGTCCAGTATGCGCGGGCGAGCCAGGCCGACTACCTGCCGGAGTGGCGCAATTACTTCGAGGCAGGTCTCTGGCTCCGGGCCAACACGCCCCAGGACGCCATCGTCACCTGCCGCAAGGCCTTCTGGATGCACGTCATCTCCGGCCGTCGAACCTTCGTCTATGCCTTTGCCGAGCCACAGCAGGTCATGGCAGACCTCGACGCGAAGGGTGCCGACTACGCCGTTGTTGAGCAACTCGGCTACGCCCACACGCCACGGTTCCTGGTGCCGGCGCTGCAGTGGGCCTCTGATCGATGTCCGATCCTGTGGCACCGGCCGGAGCCTGACACCTACATCGTTGCGATCAATCCCCTGTAGCACAGTCCCCCGTAGCGCGGCAACGGCCTAGGCCGGCACGGGCGCATCCACACGAATCAGACCTTCTGCCTTCAGCTCTGCCCAATAGTCGGCGGGGATCTCGACTTGCAGCAGTTCGAAGTTCTCCGTGACCCGTTCAGGACGCCGAGTCCCCGGGATGATGGCTGTCACCGCAGGGTGGGCGAGGGCGAACTGCGATGCGGCAGCCTTGATGTCGACGCCATGTCTCTGACTGACCTGCTCCAGACGCTGGGCCTTGGCGATGACCTCCGCAGGGGCATCATTGTAGTTGAATTTGGCGCCTTCGCGAGCGCCCTTGGCGAGAATGCCGCTGTTATAGGTGCCCCCCGCGAGAATACCGATGTTCTTCTCCACACAGAGGGGGAGCAACTCGTCGAGGGACTCCTGTTCGAGCAGACTGTAGCGACCGGCCAGAAGAAAGCAGTCGAAGTCGCCGTCGCGGGCGAACGCGGCCAGCATCTCCCACTGGTTCATACCGGCGCTGACGCCGGAGATAAGGCCCTGCTCCCGCAGTTTCGCAATCGCCGGATAGGCGCCGCGGATGGCCTGCTCGTAGTGATCATCGGGATCGTGGATATGCAGCACATCGATGTGATCAAGTTGCAGGCGCTGCAGGCTTTCGTCGAAAGAGCGCATGACACCGTCGTGACTGAAATCGAAGACCGGCTTGAAAGGAGGGGGATTTTCGAAGATCTCCTGGCCACGATCCGCGTCTCCGGGTTCCACCGGATCGAGCACGCGCCCTACCTTGGTGCACAGCACAAAGCTGTCGCGCGGAACCTGGCGCAAGACCTCGCCGACACGCTGCTCACCTCTGCCGGAGCCGTAGAGGGGTGCCGTGTCGAACAGATTGATTCCCAGATCGAGGGCTCGCCGAACGACGGCATAGGCCTGTTCATCGGGGATGTCGCCGTAAAGACCACCGAGGGCAGCACATCCCAGCCCCATCCGCGTCACCTGCAACCCCGTGCTGCCGAGTATCTTCTTCTGCAGTGGATCCATCGATCGTGCCTCCGGTTGAGTTGATACGGGTAATATAGAATGCTGCTGTCTTGACGCTCTGCGATCTATCAGGCTACTGTTGCTCGCAGGTGCGACGCGGGAGATTTTGCTGTCTGTTGCGCCGACTATTATCCGGACTATTATCCGGACTGTTATCCGGAGTCGTGCTGTCGGCCTGCTCACGTTCGCAGGACCGGCCTCCCGTGCCACCATCATCGGTGCCATCGTCGTCATCACCATCCGGGCTGGCCGTCGGTAGCGGGCAGATGGTCCCGGCGGATCCCGATACCGGCGTCCACTGGCACACATGGAGTGCGGCCAGTTTTGCCACGGCTCGAAAGCTGCAGCGCCCC
>JAQCJA010000145.1 GCA_027593305.1 bacterium | reverse complement strand
CTGCGCACCAGCAGACCTAGGACCCCACCTGGAGTCACGGCCCGTACTGCCTCGAGTAGTTGCCGGCCAACGTCGTCGTCATCGAGCCGGGGCATCAGCAACAGTACCGGCAGGGCACCCGTTGATATGGGCAAGCAGTCAGCCTTTGCAGAAATTTTCACCGGCACCCGCATGCCGCTGCGTTCGATTGTCAGCCCCTTCGCCGATCCTGGCAACGGCGCCCCCGCTACAGGCAGGTTGTCGTCGAGGTCCAGCAAGCGCCGGACAGAGTTTGCCGCTGGCCCCACCCAACCTTCCTTCTGTGGATCACCCGAGGGTCGACGGGGGCCCAGTTGCAGCGTGATCAGGACGCGTTTACCGCGAATCCGGATGATCAATCGCAGAGGATGGGAAGTGGTCGGCCCATGACAAATCTGCAAGCCCGCCTCCTGCAGAATTGGCAGGCAGCCGGCCTCGACATCGCGCGTGGAAAACCGGTGGGCTCCGTGCATGGTGACACGCAGGTCTACGGATGTCAGCTCGATGTCCCTGTCACAGGCCTCAGCAAGTCGTCGGACTGCATCCAGAGGCAGGCCACGAAGACAGCGCAGTACGCGCTGCAGCCCGGGTTGCCCCACGGTGACGTCATGTGCCTGCGCCGCCACAGCCTCGACAGAGGTCGGGCAACCAAGCTCCAGCAGGCGTCGGGGGCTCGCTTCCGTGTGAAAGTAGAGCCGACCGACCTCTCCACGTTCGGCGCGCAGGGCCTTCACCCTTGTGCCCAGTGACGCATGCAGCTCATCGATGGCAACATCCTCGAGACCGCCGATGCAGGAAAGCTGGTACTCAAGGATCCGTGCCGTGCTCATCGTCTAGCCGCCCACGGACGCAATGGCGACGCGCTCCGGCCGCAGGCATTCCTCCAGACACCGACGGATGTCTGCGGCATTGATGGCCGTCTCGCCGGCGTACATCTCTGTCGCCGAAAAAGGATGACAGCCACGCAGGCCCGCACTCTCCAGGAAACCGACGGTACTTTCCACATCTTCCCATTGACAGACCATGTCACCGTAGGCTCGACGTCGTGCCCGCTCAAAGTCGGTCTCAATCCAGTCGGTTCTGCGGGCCTGCACCACCTCCTCGAGGATCACAGACTGCAGTGCGTCGGGATCGTCGGCATCTCCACTCAGGACACAGAAGCCGTAGCTCTCATCCATGTGGACCTCGCCACCAAAGGTTTCTCCATCAAGCAGGCCCGATTCGTAGTGGCGACTGAAAAACTCACTCCGGGGGCCGAACAGGATATCGAGGGTCATTTCCATGGCCAGTTCATGGCGCATCAGGGCGATTCCCTGGCGTCGAACTTCGTCCGGAAAAGCCAGCATGCGCCGCACCCGCGGCACAGCCATCGGTACCCGGAGCACGCCTGGACTGGCTACGGGCAGATGTATGGCGGAGGGTGAACGGTCGCCCGTTGGCCAGAGACGCAGGGCGTCGTTACAGGTATCGACAAGCTGTGCTACGGCAATCGGCCCGCAGGCGAACACCTGCACGGCCGACGCCTGATACCGGTGCTGATGGCAGCGCGTCAGCATCTGGCTGTCAATCCCCTGCAGGCTTTCCGGAGTCCCCGCGATGTCGACGGCGATACGCTGTGCCGGATACAGCGCCTGCAGCATCGTCTGAAAGGACATCCACTCGACATTGTCTTCAAACAACTGGATCTCGTGGCCAACGATCGATCGCTCCCTGGCGACCGAGTCCTCCGGAAAGTGGGTTCTTCCGGCCAACTCGAACAGCAACTCCAGAGCCGCAGGAAACGTTTCTGCGCCGGATGTCACTGAATAGGATGTCGCCGTGAAACCGGTCTGCGCATCAACGTCGGCACCGATGTCGGTGAAACGCTCACTGATGTCGCCATCCGGTTTCTCGAACAGCCGATGCTCCAGAAAATGGGCGATGCCTGGTGGCTCGCCGCGGTCCGTTCCAGCCTCGTGCAGAGCGCCGTACTCGACACTCAGCACAGCGTGGCATCGTCGACCTGTACGTGGTGTGACACAAAGGCGGGCCCCGTCGGCCAGCTCCCGGATCTCGACGGTCTCCCGCAGGGATTCATGGGTCTGACGCATCAGTCAGTCACCTGTGTCACGTGGCTCAAGGAAATACTCCGTGTCGAGTCGGACGCGGGCAGCCACGGCACGGACATCGGCTGCGGTTACCGTTGCGAGGCAGGCAAGAAAGTGCAGTCGGGATGTCTCGACACCTGCAAGACGACGCGAGAGATGGAAACGCACGAGCCCATCACGGCCATCTTCTGCGCTTTCAAGGCGTTGACGTGCCAGATTCTGTGACCGCTGAAGTTCTGCCACTGCCGGCCCGCGGTCCGCCAGATCATCCAGCTCGGCCAGCACCTGTTCCAGCAGAATCTGTCGGTCATCTGGCTCGACCCCGGCCTCCACGAAGAGCAATCCCGACATCGGATCCGTGAAGGAGGCGATATGATAACACAACCCTGCGTCTTCCCGGATCCGGCTGTAGAGCCGCGAATGTGCATCCCCCCCAAAGATCAGGTTGAAGAGCACAAGGGCGGCGTATTCGGTCTCGGCGCCTGCCAGTTGCACATGTGTGCGGAAACCGAGTACCAGGCGCCCCTGGGAGACGTCCTCCGACTGGCGGATATGTCGTGGCTCAGTGGCCGGGGGCAGATCGGGGACCGCGGGCAGGGATCGGCGACTGCGATCGAGACTGGGCAGATGATGTGCGCAAAGAGCCTCAACCTGATCGGCATCCACGTCACCACAGACGTATACATCGACGGGCTCGTTTGTGACAAAGTCCTGGAGAAACTGCAGGAGATTGTCGCCATTGAGCCCGTTGAGTTCCGCGGGATCACCATGAGGAAGCAGTGCCCAGGGCGTCCCGGAGCACATCTGCTCCATGGCGCGGCGCTGTGCCAACAAGGTTCGATCTCCGTACAGGCTTTCGACATACCGGCGCAGGGAGGATTTCTCCTGCTCGACACGGGCCCCGGGAAAGCGTCCTTGTTCCAGGAATGGATCACTCAGCACCTCCCCGAGCAACTGCAGACCGCACGCAAGCAGATCATCTTCGGCGTGTGGAATGAAAGCGTGATCCACGACATCGTAGTGCAGGTGCAGGATCTGGAACGGGCCGACAGCGATGGTCTGTGTGGAGAGTGCGGCGCCGTACAACCAGTCCGTGTGACGATTGAGCGCCCTCAGATCGGGAAGTCGCGATGTGCCGCGTTCGAGCAGGCGTCCCAGGAGCGCCAGCCGAGTGATGTCCCCTGGTCGCATCAACAGCGGCTGAAACAGGTCAATCCACACGGACTTGAAGCGAGTGGAGCGCCGTACGTGCAGTTGTACGCCCCCGGCAGGCTGACGACTGTCAAAGTCGTCGGGTGCGGAAAGACTGTCGTCGGCAATCAAATGGCGGGTCCCCCGCCCTGAGGGCGACAGAAAGCATGAAGGTACCAGTGAGAATGCTGCGGGTGCGGGCCAATGCAGCCGGCGTCAGATCTGGCGCTTGCGGTACTCTCCCAACTGGTAGAAGGTAACATGCTGGAATGCTTCAAAGCCGGTTGCCAGGCGAAACGATTCGCCGCTGCTTTCGATGAAGCGGTCCAGGACAAGCCCCTCCAGGACCATGTCCAGATAGGTCTGCGAGTTGCGTGAAGCGCGCGAGATGAAGTTGGAGATGCGCTGTCGTTCGAAGACTTCGTCCCAGGTGAAGGCGCGCCCAAGTTCGGGTTGCATCTGCTCGTTGAAGAACAGATACAGCACACCGACCTGCTGCGGCAGGAGCCGCCTGACAATATCGGACTGGCGAATCCACAGTTTGCCGAATCGACGACTGGCCCGTTCATAGTCGGCCAGACCCGTGAACTGCATGGTCTCTGAGCGATACTCGCCACGCGGAACAAACTGAACTTTCTCGTTGGTGTACCCCTCCATAAAGGCTTCCACGCGAATGTCGGCGCTCTCCCCCGTGTAACAGAAGTCGATGACGGGGACATTCCCGTTCTTGGGGGCATGGGTCCGCAAGAAGAATCGATGATTCTCGTAGCGCCCGACTTCCTGCTGCAGATGCCTCTGCACCTTGTCGATGCGAGCCCGATGTGCACTGTGATAGTGTCCATCTTCGCGCAGGTAAGTGGTCAGCGTCTGGTACTCGACGCAACGCCCGAGTTCCAGTCGACCCTTTTCCTCCGCCAGGAAAGCGCATTCCAAGTCGCGTTCCGTATCGGCAAAGACATCATTGAAGACAGCGCGCACGACATCACGATCTGCCGGACGATAGTCTGCCTTATGGAAGTGCACGATAATCCGGGTGATGGGCCCTGACGCGAGATTCCGGTCCTGTGCCTCACGGAACATCTGCATGGCGCTGCGGATCGAGGCGAACTGGCTGCCTCGACGCAGAACGAGTCGACCGATTTCAACGCGACAGGCAACCCCGATCCCCTCAATGTCGGTCTGCATGACAGCCCGGCCGCCGTATCGGCCCAGAAGCCACGTGGACCGGCTGTACTCGTCGGCCAGCACGTCGAAATCGTTGCGCACTCTGCGTGTGAACTTGAAATGGGCGCTGGGTTCGTAGTGTGCGACCAGATCAAAGGCGGTGGGCCGCAACCGTAGGACACCTTGGCTGCCGATGGGGGCTTGCTTGGGGGCGGCGGTCACGTCCCGGCACCTCGTGTATGCGGCTCACGGTCACGGATGGCTATGTTCATGCTTGCGGCTCCCCCACGTACCCGGCGGCTCGCGCCAGATCCTCGATACGTTCGTCACGCAGACGTTTCTGTTCCTTGGCCCAGTCGGGATCGTACAACTCGCGGTACAGGCCGATCTGGTCGATCAACTCGCTGTGGCTGCCGACCTGCTCCACACGTCCCTCCTTGAGAACGACGATCTTGTTCGCATTCTTGATCGTCGACAGGCGGTGCGCGATGATGAAAGTTGTGCGATCCTGCATGAGCCTCTGCAGAGCATCCTGCACCTTCGATTCGGACACGGTGTCAAGTGCCGATGTAGCCTCGTCCAGTATCAGAATCCGCGGATTGCGGATCAGAGCCCGGGCAATGGCGATTCGTTGCCGCTGTCCACCGGAGAGTCGTGTGCCGTTCGAGCCGATGAGCGACTGGTAGGAATCGGGCATCGTGCAGATGAACTCGTGGGCGTTGGCCAGTCGTGCAGCATCCTCGATCTCTTCGATCGTCGAGTCCGGTTTGCCGTAGCGAATGTTGTCGAGGATCGTGCCACGGAACAGGAAGGTTTCCTGCAGTACGATGCTCATCTGGTCGCGCAGGGAGCGCAGGGTGTATTCCTGAATGTCCCGGCCATCGATGAGAATCTCTCCCCGTGAGCGATCATAGAAACGGGCAATGAGGTTGGCGATTGTCGTCTTGCCTGAGCCAGAAGGACCGACAAAGGCGACGACTTCGCCCGGATTCGCATGGAAGGACACGTCAGCCAGCACCTGATCACCCTGGGCGTAGGCGAAACTGACATTGTTGAACACGACCTCACCCTTGATTGTCTCACGCGAGCCAGTGGGCTGGTCGACTACCTCCGGTTCCATGTCCATGATCTCGAAAACGCGCCGGATCCCGACCTTTGCCGGAAGGATCTGCTGGACGACACCGATGAGTTCGGCAACGGGTTGGTACAGCATGGCGACATACGACATCAGCAGGATGTAGTCTTCCAGGCTCAATTCCTGATCGATCACGGCTGAACCGCAGACGAGCATCACCGCAACCTGCCCCACGTACGAGATGTTTCCCGTCGTATGCCCCCAGATGCTGCCCAGATTGCCGGAGTAGAGGTTGATGTCATAATTCTCACGCAACTGAGTAATCAGCGTACGGCTCTCCCTCATCTCCCCGGAATGTGACTTCAGCATTTTCATGGCGCCGAGCACCTCGCTCACCTTGCCGTAGATCTGCGACATCTTCTCGGAAGATTTCCAGGCGGTGTGCGAAATACGGCTGCGGAAGAAAAAGTACCCGAGAAAGTGCAGGGGCAGGACTGCGAGGGCGACCAGAGTGACGTCTGTGCTCGTCCAGAACAGCACCACCAGAATAGCAAGGGCCTTGAACGTCGAAATCAGTGCATTGAGCACGGTCCCCGTCACCAGAGAGGTGATCGAGTTGACGTCATTCATCATACGGGAGATGATCTCTCCGGAACTGCGCGACTCAAAGAAGCCCAGTGACAGGCGCTGCAGGTGATCGTACATCCGTCGGCGCAGATCGAAGACGACACGGCCTCCCAGGATTCGCATCTGATACGAATACAGATAGGACAGGATGTTGGACAGTAGATGCACGACGAACAGCGCGGCGACGCACATCAGGAACAGTTCACGGTCATTTTCGGGAAGTGCCCGACCGATCAGTTTTGCCGATATCGCCGGTGACACGAGACCGAGTCCCGTCAGGATCAGAAGGGTCGCCGACGACACGGTCAGGCGGGCCCGATAGGGCAGAATGATGCCCCAAACCCTGCCCCATATACTTGGTCTCGACGTTGACATCAGTTCCTTCGTAGTGTTCGTAACATCTTGAAAAAAGATATCTTAGGTTAAGAGAGATGATCCTCTGGTCGCGTACGGTAGCCGCACCCGCCAGCGGATCATGGTGAAACCGGATGACCGCACGATGGCGCGATGGGACGCCGCAGACACCCGACCGGCGGGCGGCACACCGGAGCCAATTCCACCAACGGAAGCGTCGTCCAGCAAGCGCAAGGGCTCATCGAGGGGTCTGTTTTTTTGGAAGCGGAGGGTCGAGCGAAAGAACCGGGTCTCCATGCGAAGGTCTGTGGGCGACCTGCGCCAGCGTTTCGGAGTTCGGTGTCCTGGACAAGGAGCGACGGGGCCTCCCATCATCCAGGTGGAAGAGAAATTCGCCGTTGGAATCAACGTCGAATTGCGTCAGCCAATGTACCCCTGACACTTGGAAACCGCAAGATAAGAGCAGGTGAAATTGAGTGAAACGCCGGCAGATCGAATTCGCATCGTGCTTGTTGAGCCCGCCTCCCCCGGAAACATTGGTTCGGTGGCTCGTGTTCTGAAGAACACCGGATTCCATGATTGGGTTCTGGTAAATCCCGGAGTATGGCGCATCGACCAGACGGACTGGATGGCCCACGGTGCCATCGACCTACTCGACGGGGTTCGTGTCGTTGCGTCGCTGGGTGAGGCGATCGATGACTGTCATCTCGTGATTGGGACGACCCACCGCGACGGTCGATTCCGGGTAATCGACAACGACTATCGACCGGTGCTCCATGAAAGCGCTGCTGTCGCTGCCGAGGGACATCGAGTTGCTGTCATCTTCGGCCGTGAGAAGGACGGCCTGTCGCGTGAGGAACTGCTGCGCTGTCAGCAGTTGATCCGCATTCCCTCGGCTGTGCCCCACCCGTCCTTCAATCTGTCACATGCCGTGTTGCTGGTTACCTATGAGCTCTTCCGCCGCCTCGGCGCGCCGGCACAACGCTCGGAGGGGCCGCCGCTGGCAACGGTGGCCGGCACGAATCACGTCGTCCACCACATATTAACAGCACTGGACACGATCGGTTTCACCCCCTTCAACAGTGACGTGCGGAACTTCGAGCGCGTGCTCCGTCGCTTCCTCTCGCGCGCCCCCCTCGAACGCCGTGACGCTGCTGTTCTGCACCGAATCTGCGGGCAGATCAAGAAGTTTTCCCGGCGCAATTCGAAACAAGCCTGAAGCCACGGGGCACAGCGCCCTGACAGGCTCAGTTCTGCGGACTTGCCGACAACCACCTGTGGAACCACGCGAGGGCTCGATTCTGCATGGGTGTTGAGAAGGCGTGCCCAACGTCGGGGGCAATCCACATCTCCAGCCTGTCGGAGAACCCGCCGTAGGCATCCACTGCGGCGGCGTGTGTGCGCCGCGTGGCAGCGGGCGTGACATACGGGTCCCTTTCTCCCGTCATCAACAGCAAGGGGCGCGGGGCAAGGGAGGCGGAGATCGCCGGCGCATCGAGCACCGCCAGTTCCGGCATCTGCTGCAGAAAGGCTGCCAGGACGGAAGGGCCGGACGCGCGGGTAGCGCGCAGGTGATCGGCCAGAGGGAGTCCGGTGAATATCAGCTTCCAACTGTCTGTAGTGAAGACATCCTGCCAGCTCAACTGACCGGACACTGAGACGATGCAGCCCACCCGCTCATCCACGGCAGCCAGCAACAGTGACTCCATACCCCCCATGCTGAGGCCGAGCATGCCGACGCGGGCCATGTCAGCCTCGGGACGGGTCGCTGCATAGTCAAGGGCCCGCATCAGGTCGTAGACATACTCCCCCAAGACGCGCGGCAGCCCTTTGTCGCGGATCGCCTGCTCCCGGTTCCCCGGGCGATCACCGTGATACGGGCGATCGATACTGATCACAAAGAAGCCTTCCTGCGCCCACCTCGAAAGCAGGTCGAGTGGTTCGATCAGGTCCTCTTTGCGATTGGGAGACCCGGGCATACAAAGGATCACGGGCAACGGGCGCGCGCGCGCCAGGTCCGAGTAGCCGATGAGTGCCGGAATGGCCTGATGGCGTCGTCCCTGAAACACGACACGCTCGAGGACAGCATCGCGGCGGCACCAGCTCTCCTCGACCCGAGGTTCCATGGACGCGGCGCGGAACTGCGGTAGTGACAGGGCGGCACGAATCTGCGCGCTGGTCGCAGGTTCGGGTAGGCCCGAACCACAGCTGGCAAGGCCCATGATGCAGATGAGGAGGAGGCAGGTCCTCACACGTCGCGCGACACCAGATCTATGTCTCGTTCGACCATGAGGCGCACCATCTCCTGAAATGTAACTTCCGGTTCCCAGCCAAGTACGCGTTTCGCTTTCGATGGATCGCCGCGCAGAACCTCGACCTCAGCCGGCCGCAGGAAACGCTCGTCCACCCTGACGTACTGCTCCCAGTCGAGATCGACGCAGCCGAATGCGACTTCACAGAATTCGCGTATGGTTCGATCGACACCGGTAGCGATGACAAAATCGTCCGGGGCATCCTGCTGTAACATCAACCACATGGCGCGCACGAAATCTCCGGCAAATCCCCAGTCGCGACGGGCGTCGAGATTCCCGAGTGAAAGATGATTGTCTCTTCCTGCCTTGATCCGTGCCACCCCGTTGGTAATCTTGCGGGTGACGAATTCGAGCCCCCTGCGGGGTGATTCGTGGTTGAACAGAATTCCGTTGCAGGCGTACATATCGTACAACTCACGGTAATTGATGGTGATCCAATGTCCGTAGACCTTCGACACGCCATAGGGACTGCGTGGGTAGAAGGGTGTCGTCTCCGATTGTGGCGACTCCTGGACTTTGCCGAACAACTCGGAAGTCGAGGCCTGATAGAAACGGATCTTCGGGTCTGTTGAGCGGATCGCTTCCAGGAGTCTGGCAA
>JAQCJA010000144.1 GCA_027593305.1 bacterium | reverse complement strand
CCTGGATCAGCCCCGGCAGGGTTTTCGCGTTCAACCCCAGATTCAGCACCGTCTCCATCATGCCCGGCATGGATACCCGCGCGCCGGAGCGTACCGACAACAGCAACGGGTTTTTCGGGTCGCCAAAGGTGGCACCCATCTTCTTTTCGACAGCGCTGAGGGCCTCGCGTACCTGTTTGGTCAGTGCCGCCGGATAGGTGCAACCATTCTCGTAGTAGTAGGTGCAGACCTCGGTGCTGATCGTGAACCCCGCGGGTACCGGCAGTTTCAGGCGCGACATCTCGGCCAGATTGGAGCCCTTGCCACCGAGCAACTCACGATAACTGGCGTCGCCTTCCGTGTGGGCTGTGCCAAATTGGTAGACGAATTTTTTCGAGGAAGCCTTGGTAGCCATGGGTCGATTCATCACAAGGTTTGGGTCGAAAGGAAGAACTCCCGTACGGTAGGTGACAGGATGTCCAGAGTGGCTGAAGAACGAAAAAAACAGGGGTCTCTGCGGCGATTCGGCAGGTCCCCGACAATGTGCCGGGAAATTCCCCGACAATGTGCCAGAAAACTCCCCGACAAGGTGCCGGACAAGGTGCCAAATATACCCACTGCCAGAGGGGGCTGCAAGATGATCGCCTCGCCCGTGAATCACCCTTGGATGTCCATCAATTCGCCACGAGTTCAACTAACTTCGGACGGTCCCATGCCCGCTGCAAGAGATTCGACCCGGACCCCGTGTATTTCTTTATATATACCGGAGTAGGTAGGTCGACTGGGGTCCCACTGTAGGTCTCCGACTATGAAGGAAGGCAACGCATGATCCGGAATGCACGAAATCTGCTCGCCTGGTCGCTGCTGATTGCGGCAACGGCAACGGGCGCCGCCGAGTTGAGGGGAAGTATCACGGATGGGAATGGGCAGGCGCTGCCGGGGGTGAATATTGTCGTCGTCGACGTTGACTCGAGCCCCGTAGCGGGGGCTGTCTCCGGGGCCGACGGAGAATATGTCGTGATCGGCCTGCCCGTCGGCAGCTACGCCCTCCGTGTTACCCACATCGGCTACCGCGCGATCACTCGCAGCGACGTACAGGTAGGAGCCGCAGGCGAACGCGTCGATATCTCTCTGGAGTCCGCCATCATCGGCCTGCAGCAAAGTGTCATCAGCGCTTCCCGTCGTCGGGAGAAGGCCCTCGACGCACCGGCGTCAATTTCCGTCGTCGAGGCCGACGACATTGCCGATCAGGCGGCGCTCAGCGTCTCCGAGTACGTCCGCAATCAGCCCGGTATCGACATCGCCAAGACCGGCCTCGTGCAGAGCAACGTTGTGACCCGAGGATTCAACAACATCTTCTCCGGGGCGATGCTTACGCTCACCGACAACCGCATCGCCAGCGTTCCCTCTCTGCGCCTCAATGCCTACAACTTCATTCCCGTGACGAACGCGGATATCGATCGCATCGAGGTCGTTCTGGGGCCCGGCGCCGCCCTCTACGGGCCCAACAGTGCCAACGGCGTGATGCATATCATCACCCGCTCGCCCCTGACTTCGGCAGGTACGTCGATGCAGGTCGGCATGGGCGAGCGCAGCCTGCGAAAAGCGAGCCTGCGCCATGCCGGAGTGATCACACCGCAGCTGGGCTACAAGATTTCTGCACAGTACTACACGGGACAGGACTGGAAGGGGTATGACCGCGAAGAAGGCCGACTTGCGGCAACCGATGCCTCCCGTGGGTATTCGGCGACCGGCTTTGAGGTCAACAGTGGCAGAGACTCGACGCTCTCCTCCATTCGGGATTTCGACATCAAGCGCACGAGCGTCGAGGCGCGGGTCGACTATCAGCCGACAGACAAGCTCATGGGGATCCTTACCTACGGTTACAACAAGGCGGATTTCATTGAGCTCACCGGTCTGGGCGCCGGCCAGGGCCAGAACTGGTCGTACAACTACTTTCAGGCCCGCGTCGTCTACCAGGATTGGTTCGCGCAGTACTATCGCAACTGGAGCGATGCAGGGGAGACCTTTCTGCTACGCTCCGGCGATGACATCATCGACAAGTCCACCTTTGAGGTCTTCCAGGTGCAGCATTCCGCCTACCTCGGAACTCGGCAGCGGTTCACCTACGGTTTTGACGCTCTGCTGACGCGCCCCGATACGGAGGGCACGATCACAGGCAACAACGAAGCTGACGACGATATCAACGAGTACGGCGCCTACGTGCAAAGTGAGACGGGCCTGCGCGATGATCTCGATTTTGTCCTGGCCCTGCGCTACGACGATCACAACAGGCTTGCCGATGCAGAAGTCTCGCCGCGGGCGGCCCTGGTCTACAAGGCGAGTGACAGCCAGACCGTGCGCGCCACCTACAACCGAGCTTTCTCCACGCCGACAACGAACAATCTGTATCTGGACCTGGTGAGTTCGCGTGACGCTTTCGGCCTGGGGGATTTTGCTCCCATCCTGGGTTTCGCGCCAACGATCGATGTGCGGGCCCAGGGCACCTACCGCAGCGGCTTCGACGAGGGCTTCACCTTCCGGCGCACCCCTTCTGACGACCCCATGTACCGATCCCCCTTTGCGCCGGTCCTGGCAGCGCAGCTCGCAGCGCTGGGACTGTCGGCGGGAACCCCCGGTTATTCCTTCGACGCCGATGGCTACATCGCCCTGCATGATCCGGTGGCAACCAACGTGCAATGGAACATCGGGCGCGGCGTCGTGCTGGCGCGGTTTGCCCCGGCACTGGCGACACTGGTCCCCGGCCTGATTGCCCAGCAACTCGTGGCGCAAGGTGTTGACGCAGCCACGGCGCAGACCGTGGGGCAGGCGCAGGCGGCCCAGGTCCTGGTGGCACTGCCAACCCTGGTGCCAACACAGCTGTCAGGGCTGCGCAACAGCATGGCCAATCTCAACCCGCAGACGCGGGGTTTTGATTCGGTGACCGACGCCTACGATGTGCCGCGCGCCAAACCGACGATCACGCAGACCCTGGAGCTCGGCTACAAGGGGATCATCGGCGGCAATCTCGTCATCGCTGCCGATTTCTATCGCTCGGATGTGGACGACTTTGTGGGCCCGCTGCGGGTGGAAACACCAAACGTCTTCCTTGACCGTCAGGTTCTCGATGCCAAGCTGGGGGAGGCCTTTGGTGTGGCGCTCGCCGACCCGGACAATGCCGAAGTTGCAGCCGTTCTCGCAGCTCTCGATCAGCTGGCTCTGCCGGGGGTGATCCAGGGCAACAACAACGGCACCGCCGCCGACGAACTGGCGACGATCTTTGCCGCTGGCGCGGCGCAGATTCCCTATGGTACGGTGTCGCCCGAGCAGGCCTACGATCCGACGGCGGTGCTGCTCACATACCGCAATTTCGGTGATGTCACACTGTACGGCGTCGATGTATCGGTGGGCTACTATCCGACGGACAATCTGAATCTCAGCGCCAGTTACTCGCTGGTGAACGACGATCTGTTCGTTTTTCCCAACTTCGCCGGCAGCTCTGACACCGTGAATGTTGCCCTCAACGCGCCGAAGCAGAAGTTCAAACTCGCCGTCGACTTCGACATGCCCGCGTATGATGTGCGTCTCCGCGCGCAGCTGCGCTACAACAGTGGTTTCCCGCAGGATTCGGGCGTCTATGCGGGCGACGTCGATGCATACAGCCTAGTGGATCTCAGCGCCCGGTACGACCTGCCTTTTGATGCGCGGTTGCATCTGCTGGCCAACATCGACAACGTTCTCGACAGACGGTATCAGGCCTTCGTTGGCGCGCCCGAAGTCGGTCGCCTGGCGTACCTGCAACTGGGTCTGGACTTCTGAAGCAATCATGTCGCCGGAACTGCTGGCGACGTGATTGTTTCTGTCGAATTTCGTTGCGCGAAACGTCGTCATGGTGATTCGGCCATAACACGCCGGACCGCATAGAAAGCAAAGGGGGAAGACGCTGTGCAGGCGGCTTCCCCCTTCTGTTTTTACCGCGCGGCGGCGTGGACCTGAGGTTGGCTCAGGTGATATCGGTACCCCGTGCCATGACGACAGACGCTGCGCGTCTGTTTGCGAGTTTGCTGCGCAAACTCGAACGGAACTCACGTAATATCCGTACCTCTTGCCATGACGACTTTTCCGGTGCGTACCATCTCCCGCAGATCGAACTTGCTCAGCATTTTCTCGAGGGCGTCCATCTTTTCCGATGGGCCCGTCGCCTCGACTGTGACCGTTTCGTCCGAGATGTCGATCGTTTTGCCACGGAAGACATTGGTGATCTGCAGGATCTCGGTGCGCTGGGCGACGTTGCAGGAGACTTTGAACAGCGCCAGCTCGCGGGTTACCGCATCGTCGTCGGTGTGATCGTGCGCGTGGATGACGTCGACGAGTTTGTCCAGCTGCAGGATGATCTGATGCAGAACGTCCGCCGGACCGGAACAGGTGATCGTCATGCGCGATGTTCCTGCCACAACGTGTGCCGGTGAGACAACGAGAGATTCGATGTTGTAGCCTCGACGACTGAAAACCTGGCTGACGCGCATCAGCACGCCAGGTTGATCGTTGACGAGCAGTCCGATTGTCGTCCGGCGAAGTTCCTGTCCGGCATCGACGTTGCGCCGGTAGGCGGCCTCAGCGACGGCTGTGGCATTGTGCTCGCTGCCGTCGGTTCTGTCAGGTGCAATATGAGTCTGGGTCATGTCGATCACGTGCTCCCTGTCGGTTTGGCGAGCTTGTACTTTGGTGCTTCCGTCAGCATCTCGTGCAGGGCAGCACCGGCAGGTATCATGGGGAAGACGTTGTCTTCCTTCTCGCAATGGCAGTGAACGATACTCGGGCCGTCGTTGTAGTCCAGCATTTTCTGCAGAATCTTGTCGATGTCGGCGGTTCGTTTCAGGTGCCAGCCCTGGATACCGTAGGCTGCACCCAACTTGACGAAGTCGGGGTTGCCCTCGAGATCGACACCCGACAGGCGATTGTCGAAGAACATATTCTGCCACTGACGGACCATACCGAGGTAGGCATTGTCCATGATCAGGATTTTGACCGGCAACTTGTGGATCGCTGCCGTCGCCAGCTCGGCCATGGTCATCTGGAAGCCACCATCCCCTGAGATGGAGATGACCGTTTCGTCGGGCCGACCGAACTGGGCGCCAATGGCGGCAGGAAAACCGTAGCCCATGGTGCCGGCACCACCGGATGACAACCACTGCCGGTTGTGCGCCGTCTTGTAGAACTGCGCCGCCCACATCTGGTGTTGGCCGACGTCGGTGGCCACGATCGCCCGGCCGGCAGTCAACTCGTATACACGGTCGAAAACGGCCTGCATCTTCAGGCCACCCTTCTTGCCGTACTTGAGTGGGAATTTCTCCTTCCAGTCATCGATCTGCGCCAGCCACGCCGTTGTCTCGAGAGGCTCGACCATACCAATCAACTCCTCGAGGACCTCGCGGGCATCCCCCAGCACGAAGACGTCCGGCATGACGATCTTGCCGAACTCCGCAGGGTCGATATCGACGTGGATCTTCTTCGCGTCCGGGCAGAACGCCTCAAGTTTGCCTGTGATCCTGTCATCCCAGCGGCCACCAACGGACATGATCAGATCACAACCGACGACGGCCTTGTTGGCATACGCCGTGCCGTGCATGCCCAGCATGCCGACCGACAACCGGTGCTGCTCGGGAAAGGCCCCCTTGCCCAGCAGCGTGTTGGTAACAGGCATCTGCAGCTTCTCAGCGAAGGCTTTGGCCGCCATATGCGCACCCGATGCGACCGCCCCGCCGCCGACGTAGAGCAGGGGACGGTGGCTGTTGCGCAACAACTGGGCCGCCTGTTCGAGAGTGACAGGGTCTGCTTTGGCGCGCACCGTGTAACCCGGCAGGTGGACACGCTCGGGAAAGGCCGCGTGACACTCAGCCGAAGTCACATCCTTTGGCAGGTCGATCAGCACCGGCCCCTTGCGCCCTGTATCGGCGATGTGGAAAGCCTCCATCATCACACGCGGGATGTCGTCGGCGTTCTTCACCAGATAGGAGTGCTTGACGACGGGTATCGAAATGCCAAACACGTCGGCTTCCTGGAACGCGTCCTTGCCAAGCATGGGGGAGATCGTCTGCCCCGTGAGCACGATCATCGGCACCGAGTCCATCTGTGCCGTCAGCAGGCCCGTGATCGTGTTTGTCGCACCAGGGCCGGAGGTGACGAGGACAATGCCGGGCTTGCCGGTGGCTCGCGCATACCCGTCGGCCATGTGTGTGGCGCCTTGTTCATGCCGCGTCAGTACGAACTTGATCTTCTTGGAGTCGAACAGGGCGTCGAAAATCGGCATGGCCGCGCCGCCCGGGTGACCGAAAATGTATTCGACCCCCTGGCGTTCCAGGGCTTCAATGACAGCGTCAGCGCCTCTCATGATGGGTAGACCTCCAATTGATCTACAATACGACAAGATGCAGAAACATTATGTAACGAATGCGATAGATAATACCGAGCAATCAGCATAAACACAAGAGAAGCCGAAACAAAATCGCAAAGTTCGAGAAATACATGCCATGAAATTATCTATCAGGACCAGAAAGAGAACAACTTACCAATAAAAATGGCCCCAACTCTCATCGCAGATCGAGTTCAGGGCCAGGTTGCCAGGATTGTCTGTGTGTACCCGGCTAGAGAGAATCCTTCCAGTGTTGTCCGAGCAATCGCAACCAGTTGCCGGCAAGAATGCCAGCCACGTCATCATCGCTGAAGCCCCGATCATGCAGCAACGGCACCAGACTCTGCAGATCTGCGATCGTGTTCAGGCCCCGGGGGGCCTGCTCGGTCCCGAAGCCACCGTCCAGGTCGGTGCCGATACCGCAGTGGCGGCTTGTCCCGGTCAACTGCGCGATATGATCGATGTGGTCCACGACGGTCTGCAGGGTGGCACCCGATTGCTGATCACAGGCTCGCAGGTCGCGCCGCCAGTCTGGGTCCAGCATCCAGCTGTCAAAGGCCGTACCGATGACCCCATCCCGTTGTGCAATCGAGTCGATCATGTCATCCGTGAGTTGCCGTTGCCCCGGTGTCAGGGCACGGCAGTTGTGATGACTGGCGCAGACCGGGCCATCGTAGATGTCCATCAATTCCCAGTGCGCCTGATCGGTCAGATGTGTCACGTCCACAAGAATGCCTGCAGCCTTGAGCGCCGCCAGCAGCGGCCGGGCCGGCGGCAGGAGTCCGCCTTCGGTGGCCGTTCCGTGAGAATACGTGCTGGTGCCGTAGTGTGACAGGCTCACCATACGCAGACCGAGGGCGTGCCACTCGGGAACCTGTTCAGGGCTCAGGATCGGATCGGCGCTCTCCATGGTCAGCACGAGTCCCAGCGGGGGACCTGAACCATCGAGGCCGATCCTGGCAGATCGCCACATCGAGGCCATCTCGTCGAGTTCAGTGCGCTTGTGCAGGATTCGGAGGTGGCCCAGCCGTTCCAGTGCCTGGTAGTAGGCCAGATGACCACGACCCACACCATGGCACTGTTGCTGATTGTACATGCCCGTCCGCGTGGCTCGATCGCTGGCGTCAAGCCGTGACATCACGGTGCCACAGACGATCCCGACCCGTCCGCGGCGCAATTCAGGCAGGGTCACGGTACACGTGCCGTAACTCTCCTGCGTGTCCACCGAATCACCGACGCGCACGGAAGCCGCCGGCAGCGTCAGGTCACGATTGATCTGCAGGGCGCTGAAGCCCAGGTCCAGGTGGCTGTCGAGAATCAGTGGCATGTCCGTCATGGCAGCACCCGACGCAGAAAGGTGAGCAGATTGCCGTGCAGGATGCGTGCCACGTCCTCCGTGCTGAATCCTCGCCGTTCCAGCAACCCCGGCAGTTTCTGCAGATCGGTGATTGTGTCATAATCGACGGGAGCCCATTCCCGGCCAAAGCCGCCGTCGAGATCCGATCCCAGGGCGACGCGTTCATTGTTGCCGGCTAGCTGACAGATGTGGTCGATGTGGTCGGCGATGGCTGCCATGGGGCGGGTTGAATACGCCGGAGCCGTCGTCAGATCGTCAAAGTTGACAGCGGGATTCAACATCGGCTCCGCCAGCACCATACCGATGACACCACGTCGGTCGATTACGGCCTTGATCATCTCATCGGACAGGTGGCGCTGTCCGGGAACCAGAGCGCGGCACACGCAATGGCTTGCATGGACGGGCCCGTCCCAGTAGTCGAGAAGTTGCCAGAACGTCAGATCCGCCGCATGCGATACGTCGAGGGCGACGCCGGCGGCCGCGAGGGCATCAAGCAATGGATAGGCGCAGGCAAACAACCCTCCTCTGGTTCCCGTGCCGTGGCCCCATGTATTGCTGCCGAAATGGGTAAGGCTCACGGACCGAAGCCCGGCATCGTACCAGGCCTGCACGTCGTCGGGGCCAAGGATGGGGTCGGCACTTTCCATGCTGAGAATGAGGCCGATGGGAGTGTCGCTGCTGGCCTCTGCTCCAGCCTTCTGCCACGCGGCAACCGAGTCGTCAAGATCTGCCGTGGTGCGGATGAAAGTCAGCTCGCCGGCGCCTTCGAGGGCCTTGTAGTAGTGCAGGTGCGACTGGCCGATGGCATGAGCCGCCGCCTGGGTGCGCATGCCATCAGCCAGGAAGTTGGAGGGCAGCTGCACGCGGGACATGATGGTGGACAGGACGATACCCACATGCCCGGCGCGCATTTCAGGAAGTGCAACCGTGGCAATACCCTCGTCGCCGACACGCACCTTCTTGCGCAGGGCATCCACGTGCAGGGGCTTCGGTGTGACACCATCTCTGTAGATGTCCTCCCGTTCCCGCAGGGTCTGCACACTCTGGGTCAGGTCGCGGCGATGGTGCAGCGCATTAAATGCCAGATCGAGATGCCCATCAACGATGAGGACTGGAGAATTCTTCGTCATCGGTTGTCAGCGCACCCGGTATTTGGCAATCGTTGCCTCATTGATGGTGACGCCCAGGCCCGGGGCATCAGAGACATGGACAAAGCCCTCGGCGTCGATGTCAAAGCGCTCCAGCGTCAATTTGTGGCGCAGTGGGGAATCGGCCATGCAGAACTCGAAGATGTCACCGTGTGGCACGGCTGCCAGCGCATGCAGGGAGGCCGAGATGGTGATGCCACTCTTGAAGCTGTGGTTGACGACGCGGGTGTGCATGCGATGCGCCAGCCGACCGACTTCGACCATGGTGCTGATCCCGCAGCGACCCGGATCCGGCTGGATCCAGTCCAGGCGCCCTTCGCGCATCAGTCGCTCGAAGTCGACGTAACGTGATTCGGCTTCCCCCGCGGCGATCGGCACCGGGCTGGCATCGCACAGGCGGCCATAGCCGGCGACGTCCTCGGGGTGCAGAGGCTCCTCGAGCCAGAAAATGCCAAACTCGTGAAATTGCCGAGCCCGCGTCAGCGCTGTTTTCCAGTCCCACACCTGACCGGCGTCCACAAGAATGTCGACGTCTTCGCCGGCCC
>JAQCJA010000143.1 GCA_027593305.1 bacterium | reverse complement strand
AACGCCTGCGACCATTGAGGGTCTGCACGTAGCCGTGCTCGCGGCAGAATTCGATCGTCTCGTCCATGTAGCGACGCACACCCGGATATTCCTCGAAGTACTGTTCGATGAACTGCTGGCCCATCTTGCGCGGCAGACCCAGTCGCTCGGACAGACCAAAGGCTGATATGCCGTAAATGATGCCGAAGTTCACCGTCTTCGATTGCCGGCGCATGTCGGCATCCACCATGGAAGGCGGCACATTGTAGATGCGCGACGCCGTCACCGTGTGGATGTCCTCCTCCTCGAAAAACGCCTCGTTCATCCGGGCGTCACCGGAGATCTCGGCGATGATGCGCAGTTCGATCTGCGAGTAGTCGGCTGACAGCAACGTGTACTGCGGCCCGCTGGGAACGAAGGCCTTGCGGATCTCGCGGCCCTGCTCGGTGCGGACCGGGATGTTCTGCAGATTCGGATGGCTCGACTGCATGCGCCCCGTAGCCGCCATCGCCTGATCGTAATTCGTATGCACTCGCCCCGTGGGGCTGAAGATGGCGCCGGGAAGCATGTCGAGGTAGGTGGACTTCAGTTTCGTGCACAGCCGGTAGTCGAGGATCTGGCGGGCGATCTCGTGCTCATGTGACAGTCGCGTGAGGACCATCTCGTCCGTCTTGTACTGCTTCGATTTGGCTGTCCGGCGCGCATTGGGGTCAAGATCAAGCTTCTCGAACAGGATCTGTCCCAGTTGCTGCGGCGAGTTGAGATTGAACGGCTCGCCGGCGAGTTCTTCGATTCGAATCGCTGCAGTTTCAATCTGCTGCGCCAGATCCAGCGAGATCGCCTTGAGGATTTCAGGATCCACGCGGATGCCGGCGTGCTCCATGGCGGCCAGTACCGGAATCAGCGGTGCCTCGACCTCCCGATAAAGACGCATCTGATCAGACGCTTCCAGCAGGGGCTCGAGTCGATCCCACAACTGCAGGGCAATGTCGGCATCTTCCGCAGCATACTCCTTGAGTTGCTCAACGGGCACGTCCGCCATCGACTGCTGGTCCTTGCCGCGTTCGCCGATCAGATCGGTGATGGGAACCGGTCGGTAGCCGAGCAACGCCTGCGCCAGGTAATCCAGGTTGCGGCGCAGATCCGGTGTCGCCAGGAAGGCTGCGACCATGGTATCACACAGGGGGCCCTGCAGATCGACGCCGTGCCAGCGCAGGACCGTGAGGTCGTATTTGAGGTTGTGCCCGACCTTGGCGATCTGCGGATTCTCCAGCAGCGGCCGAAGTTCCTCGAGAACCGCCCGATTCTGCTCGGCATCCTCGGGCAAGGTGAGGTAAGCACCCGTGTGTGCTGCCTGGCTGATGGCGACGCCGAGAATCCTGCAGGTTTTGACATTGAGACCCGTCGTCTCCAGATCGATTGAAATGCGCGGCGCCTGTTGCAGACTGGCGATCAGCGCAGCCCGCTCGCCGGCATCACTCACGAGCCGGTACTCGTGGGCCACATCAGCAATGGTCCTGACCTCATGCGGATCCTCAACGCCGGCATGCATGCGCTGCACGCCGGCTTCGAAGTCCGCGCCAAAGAGCCGCTTGCCGAGGGCATTGAACTCAAGTTCGGCGAACAGTCCTGTCAGTTCAAGCTGATCGGCTTCGGTGCGCTTGAGATCCTCGACCTCAAGATCGAGGGGTACATTGATGTCGATCGTCGCCAGCCGCTTCGACAACCGCGCCTGCTCGGCAAACTCCGTGAGCGTCTCCTTGCGCTTGCCCTTCAGTTCGTCCAGACGGCCCAGAAGGCCCTCGACGCTGTCGAAATCTGCCAGCAGCTTCTGCGCCGTCTTCTCACCGATGCCGGGAACGCCGGGAATGTTGTCGCTGGCATCCCCCATCAACCCGAGCAGGTCGATGATCTGCTCGACACGCTGGATCTTCCACTTCTCCAGCACATCCTGCTCGCCGAGCAGGTCTGCCGGCTTGCCCGCCCGGCCTGGCCGGTAGAGCCACGTACCCGGGGATACGAGTTGGGCAAAATCCTTGTCCGGCGTGACCATATAGGTCGTCATGCCGGCGCTGTCGGCTCGATGTGCCAGCGTACCGATGACATCATCCGCCTCCCAGCCATCGACGCGCAACACCGGGATGCGGAAGGCTTCCAGCAGGCGGAACACGTACGGAAGTGCCACACTCAGGCCTTCGGGCATACGCTCCCGGGTTGCCTTGTACTCGGCGAACGCCTCATGTCGATGCGTCGGTCCGGGCGCGTCGAACACGGCCGCGATATGTGTCGGCTCGAACCTGTCGAGGAATTCCAGGAGGGTGTTGGTGAAAACCAGGGGGGCGGAGGTGTTCATGCCCGCGGAGTTCAGCACGGGGTTGTTGATCAACGCAAAGTGGCTGCGGTAGGCCAGAGCCATGCCATCGAGCAGACACAACACCTTGCGGTCGTCGAGACCGAGGTCGTCAGCTCGGCCCAGGACACGGTCCACCGAAGTCTGGCCCTTCGACGCAGTCGGAACGGTTGTCATGGTCAGGTCACGTGAGAGTCAGCTGGCGCGTGAAGGGATGCATCTCCCGGAAGCGGCTCAAACTAACGGCGGCGGGGAGCCGCATCAAGGTGTTTGCCGCCGATGGCCAACCTGTCTTTGTTACCTGTCATGGCATACCGCATCCTGCTGGCCGGCTTCATTCAGGAGACCTCCTCCTTCAACCCCGTACTGACGGAGTTGGCTGACTTTCAGACCTGTTCAGGAACGGATGTCCGGCGAGTTCTCGGTCCCACGGCGACGGAAATCGGCGGCGCTCTGAGCGTCTTTGACGCAGCCGGCGTCGACGTGCTGCCAGCCATGGCCGCCTGGTCCGGTTCCGGTGGCCCGGTAAACGAAGCGGCTCTGCAACAACTGCTTGTCAGCTTCGATGGCGCCATATCCCGGGCTGTTGCAGGTGGCTGTGACGGCGTCTGCCTCATCCTGCACGGTGCTATGGCGGGGCAGGTCGAAATGGATCCGGAGGGTGCCTTGCTGACGCTCGTCCGGCGGCATGTGGGGCACGATGTACCGGTTGTGATTTCCATGGACCTGCACGGCATCCTGACAGATCGCATGGTAGCCCTGAGCAACGCCATCCTGCCTTTCCACACATATCCGCATACGGATCACATCGAAACCGGGCAACGCGCCGCCCGGGTGCTGCTGCGGCTGCTGGGTGGGGCTCAGGCCCATGTCGTACGCATCCGCCTGCCCATGCTCGTGCGCGGTGATGAGTTGCTGACAGCAACGGGGCTGTTCGGTGAAGCCATCCGCCGCTGTCAGCGCTTTGAGGCGGACTCCCGCGGACTTGCTGCCGGGGTCCTTATCGGCAATCCCTTCACCGACGTGCCCGATCTGCGCTCGAATGTCGTTCTCACCGTCGACCGCGCCGCCGGCGCGGACGCGCAGGACTGGGCCCGGGCGGAGGCGCTGCACATCGCCGGCTTTCTGTGGTCCCGACGACAGTACCTGCAGGCTCCCCTGACGGGGCTCGATGAAGCCATCCGCCTGGCGCGCGACACCGATGGCCTGTGTGTGTTCTCTGATGCGGCTGATGCGACATCATCCGGTGCCTCCGGCGACAGCAATCACATTCTCCGTGGCCTGATGGCCGACCATTTCCCCCGCCGGGCGCTGCTCACCATCGTCGACGCACCTGCGGTTCTGGCGGCCATCAACTCCGGGGTAGGTTCACGTACGACTCTGTCTCTGGGTGGCAGTCTCGATCCGGGCAGGCACCCGCCCCTGCAGGTCGAGGCCTACGTACGGTCCATTGGCGATGGTGAGTTCTCCTACGAGGACGGCACCCGCGCTCATGGCGGACGGACGGCCGTGCTCATCATCGGTGCCCACCTGGTCCCGGACGGTGGCATTCACGTCCTGGTCACGGAGCGACACGTACACGTCATGGGTCGCCGCCTGTTCCAGGCACATGGACTAAACCCGGAAGAATTCGACCTCGTGTCGATGAAATCGCCCAATGGCTTCCGCGTGCACTTCGAGTCAATCGCTGCGCGCATCATCCCCGTGGATGTTCCGGGATCCACGAGTGCCAATCTGCACAGCCTTCCCTACCGGAATTGCCCGCGCCCCATCTTTCCCCTCGACCCCGAGCATGAGGTCATCGACCACCTGGAGTTTCCGACCGAGGAGTGATCGATCGATGACAAAAAAGAGCGGTAAGAAGACGCCTGCCGACGCCCCGTTGCCGACGGGAAAGACGGGCCGGTTGAAGAAGGACTACTACGAGCAGGAGCTGGACGCACTCCAGGAGCAACTCGTGCGCTTGCAGGAGTGGGTGCGCTTCAAGGGTCTCAAGGTGGTCGTTATTTTTGAGGGCCGTGATGCGGCCGGCAAGGGTGGCGTCATCAAGCGGATCACCGAGCGCCTGAGTGCCCGTGTGGCTCGTGTGGTGGCCCTCGGTGTGCCGACGGAGCGTGAACGGACGCAGTGGTACTTTCAGCGCTACGTATCACATCTGCCGGCGGCGGGTGAAATCGTGCTGTTCGACCGCAGTTGGTACAACCGTGTCGGCGTCGAACGGGTCATGGGCTTCTGCAGCGAGGAGGAGGTCGAAGAGTTCTTCCGTTCCTGCCCGGAGTTCGAACGTATGCTCGTGCGCTCCGGCATCATCCTCGTGAAGTACTACTTCTCTGTTTCTGACGAAGTGCAGGAAGCGCGCTTCCAGGAGCGTATGGATGACCCGCGCAAACGCTGGAAGCTGAGCGCCATGGATCTGGAGGCGCGCGTGCGCTGGGTCGATCACTCCAAGGCGAAGGACGACATGTTCCGTCACTCCGATATCAAACAGGCGCCCTGGTACGTGGTCCATTCCGACGACAAGCGGCGGGCCCGTCTCAATTGCATTGCCCATCTGCTGGAACTGATCCCGTACGAGGACCTGCAGCCGCCGAAACTGGAGTTGCCCCCGCGGCAGAAGGACGACGGCTACGTCCGTCCACCCATGGTTGACCAGACCTTCGTACCCGAACGGTACTGATCGACGCCCCGGTGACGGCGACCCTGACGGCCGATCTTTGTGTCGTCGGTGCCGGCAGTGGTGGTTTCGCCGCCGCCTGCAGCGCGGCGCGCCTGGGGGTCCGGGTCATCCTGCTGGAGGCCGCCGACGGCGTCGGCGGCACCAGCATCCGTACCTACCCCAATGGTGATCTCAACATGAATCCCCTGCATCTGATGACGGGAGCAGAAGCCTTCGAGTTGGGTTCACGAGCGCGGGAGGTTGCCTTTGCCCGGGCTCGTCTGCACTGGCATCTTCTGCAAACCCGGTATGCGGATACCTTTGGTGCCTGGAAGCGGACCTGGATGAGTCCGGCCCTTGGGGTGCGCGAGACACATCGCCTTGTGGGACGCTACGTCCTGCGCGAGCAGGATCTGGATGCCGGTCTGGCGGCACAGGACCATGACGACATCATCGCCATCGCCGACCACTCGGTGGACTTCCACGGTGCACGGCCGTCGCGGGAACTCGATGGCCCATACGGCATCCCCTTCCGTTGCCTGCTGCCGAAGGAAGTCGACAACCTCATCGTCGCCTGCCGCGGTGCCAGCTTCTCTTCCATCGGCGCCTCCAGCTGCCGACTCAGTCGCACCATGATGGTCCTCGGGCAGGCGGCGGGCACAGCGGTGGCGCTCTTCGGTGCGGATGTGATGCAGGCCGATCCGCACAAGTTGCGCAACCAGCTCAGCAACGACGATGCGGCGCCAAGCCTTGCCCATGGCTGGCTGGATGTGATGGCCGATATAGCACCGATACCTGCACACGAGCGCATGCCGCGGGGTTGATAGCCTAAAGTCGCCGGCTGCGGACAGCATCGGGTAGTCATAGTTGCTGCTCACAGATCTGTCGGTGTGGAATGTGTGTTGATGGCATCCTCTACTGCCCCGATACGTCCCGCGCGTCCCGTTCCCCTGCCACGTCGCTGCTCCTTGCGGAAGTGCATGTGTAGTGCGTGGTCGTCGTGAAGGGAGTATACCCGAATCAGTCCTTGCTTCGGTAACCCCTACCGTGTTGTGTACCAGCCTGTCAGATATCCCTCCGCACGCCGTGAGTCAGCCACCCACCACAGACTGAGTTCCCGTGGATCGGGCCGTCATCTTCATCAGTGGTGTCCAGAAAGAACTGCAGGCAGAACGCCGCGCACTCAAACAGTTCGTGCACACCGACCCGCTGCTGTCCCGTTATTTCCAGGTGTTCCTCTTCGTAGATCTGCCTGCGTCGGACCGCATGGTCGATGATGTCTACCTCGGCGAGGTAGCCAGCTGTGCCGTTTACGTCGGTCTGTTCGGTGAGAAATATGGCAACACAGGCATCGATGGGCTGTCACCAACCCACCGCGAATTCAATGTCGCCACGGCCACGTCCAAGCCTCGACTGATCTTCGTGAAAGGTGCTCACGACGACCAACGTGATGCCGGTATGTTGCGACTCATCCGCGAGGCGGGATCACAATTGCTGCGTCGTCGCTTCGTCGGCATCACCGATCTCACCACCTGCCTCTACGCCAGCCTCGTCGAGCATCTCGAGCGTGAGGGTGCGCTGAATACGCGCCCCTTCGATGCTGCCGCCTGCCCCGACGCTACCGGTGTCGACATTTCCGCCGACAAGCTGAAGCGGTTCCTGGCTCTTGCCAGGCGAGGTCGGCAATACGCATTGGCGGAGGATACGCCCTATGACCAGGCGCTGGCTCACCTGAATCTTTTCGATCGTGAGCGGCCTACCCGTGCCGCCATTCTGCTCTTCGGCAGAGAGCCGCAGCGTTTCCTGCCGACCTCGGAAGTAAAGTGTCTGCACTACCATGGTACGGAGGTCCGCAAGCCGATCCCCTCCTACCAGATCTACAAGGGCACCGTCTTCGATCTCATCGATCAAGCGGTGGACTTTGTGATGTCCCGAATCGCGCGCTCCGTCGGTACCCGTGCGCACGGCCCGCAAGCGCCTGTGTCCTATGAACTGCCCCGGGAAGTGGTGGCGGAAGCGATCGTGAACGCCGTAGTCCATCGTGACTACGCCAGCAATGCCAGCGTTCAGGTCATGCTCTTTGCCGACCGCCTCGAGGTCTGGAATCCGGGTAAGCTTCCCCCTGAACTGACGCCGGAGTTGCTGCGCCAACCCCATGCTTCCATACCTCGCAATCCACTCATCTGCGAACCCCTGTTCCTTGCCCGCTATGCGGAGAAGGCCGGCACCGGCACGCTCGACATGATCGCCCATTGCCGTGAAGCCGGCCTGCCGGAGCCGGAGTTTCGCCAGGAAGGGGAGCAGTTCGTGCTGCGTCTGGCGCGGGATGTGTGGACGGCGGCGTTGTTGACGGAATTGGGGCTCAATGACAGGCAGCGCCAGGTATTCGCCTTCCTCAGATCGACGGGTCGCATCACCAGCGGCGACTACCAGCGACTCACGGGCTGCCAGCGAAAGACGGCAACGCGGGACCTTGGCGACCTCGTGAAGGAGGCGCTCCTCGAACGCAGAGGGCGGGGCCGCGGCACCCACTATCTCCTGGTTGAACAACGAGACATGAATGGGTCAGAATGAGACTTCGCGGCGGGGCCCGTCTACGGATGAGGAACCAACCCAGAAATGGGACATGAATGGGACACAGACGACGACGGTGATAGAGTTTTCGTCTGTAAGTCTTTGTAAATTAATTATATATGACGTGTCTTCCAGTGCCGCAAAATGCGACATAGACTTGGTGGAGTGACCGGGACAGCAACCTGTTTTCACACGATGAGAGCGGCAGACTCTCGGCGAGGTCCGCAATGACTGACAGATCCCAGCAGTTCGCACACAGCCTGCCGGAGCGCCCCGAGTCAGAATGGCAATTGATCGAGGCACATCTCACTGCCGTCGCCGAGAAGGCCCGCGACAATGCGGAGCCCTTTGGCGCCGGTGATTGGGCCTACCTGGCCGGTCTGTGGCACGACCTGGGCAAGTACTCTGACGAATTCCAGACGTATATACGGTCTGCCATGGAAGCCAGCGCCGAGACCCAACGTGGCCGCGTGGATCACAGCACCGCTGGAGCCCAGCACGCAGCAAGCCAGTATCCCGGTCTCTTCGGGAAGGTGCTCGCCAACACTATCGCCGGCCATCATGCCGGTCTCCTCGATGCGATAGGCGATGGGTCCTCTCTGGAGGATCGCCTGCAGAAAGCCATCTCTGACTGGTCGATCGCCCCACGTGAAATCGTCGCGGTCCTGCCGGACCTGAAGTTGCCGCTCGGCAAGCTATCCAGTGACGACGCACGCGGCATGCGAGCGTCGCTCTTCATTCGAATGCTTTTCTCTGCTCTTGTCGATGCTGACTTCCTGGATACCGAGGCCTTCCTCGATCCGAGCCGTTCAGCGCAGCGGCCGCAGTATCCTGCTATTGCTGTCATCCGAACGAGACTGGTGCGATTCCTGGATTCACTGCAGGGAGAGTCCAGGGATTCGCCCGTCAATGCTGCCCGACGCGCCGTCCTCGCTGCCTGCCTCGATGCAGCCAATCTCGCTCCGGGCATCTTTTCCCTTACGGTACCAACAGGTGGTGGCAAAACGCTTTCATCGCTCGCATTCGCGCTCAAGCATGCCAGCGAACACGGTCTGCGCCGCGTCATCTATGCGGTTCCTTTCACAAGCATCATCGAACAGAACGCGGGAGTTTTCCGCAGGGCCCTCGGTGGTGATGCGGTCCTGGAACACCACAGCAACATTGACCCCATCCTGGAGACTACAGCATCGCGGTTAGCTGCTGAGAACTGGAATGCACCCCTGATCGTCACGACAAATGTTCAGTTCTTCGAGTCTTTCTTCGCCAGCCGCACGTCTGCCAATCGCAAATTGCACAGCGTGGCTGGTTCTGTCATCATTCTCGACGAGGCGCAAGCCCTACCAGTGCAATTTTTACATGCCTGTCTTGCCTTGCTCCGTGAGTTGGTGGCGTCGTATCAGTGCACGGTCGTCCTCTGCACGGCTACGCAGCCGGCTATCGAGTGGCGCGAGGAGTTCCCGATCGGTCTTCCCAGAGCGCGACCCATCATTCAGCAGCCTTTGGAACTGTTCCAAGTCCTCAAGCGTGTGGACATCGAACAGCGCGGTCCTCTCACTGATGATGACCTCGTCGCCAACCTGCGAGAACACGACCAAGTCCTTTGCATCGTAAACACGCGCCGCCACGCTGCCGTTATCTTTGACAAGTTGGGTCGACAAGAGGGCAACCTGCACCTGAGTGCACTTATGTGTCCCGCCCATCGTGCCGCCGAACTCAATGAGATCCGGACACGACTCTCACAGAGCAGTACTTGCCGCGTGATCAGCACGCAGTTGGTGGAGGCCGGTGTGGACATCGATTTCCCAGTGGTGTATCGGGCGAGCGCAGGCCTGGACTCGCTGTTGCGGCCGCTGGATTCACCGCCGGCGAGTTGCAGACCATCCTGCACGTCGAGTGCAAGCGGGCGCTGCTCGAGCT
>JAQCJA010000142.1 GCA_027593305.1 bacterium | reverse complement strand
ATTGGCACCCGCCAGCAGCAAGCCGAAGAATGCAGCCAGGCCGGTCATGATCGCGGCGGCAATGGAGACGGCGCTATCCATGCGGGCCTCAGCCGAACCTGCGCGCCCGTTCGATGAGCTCAGGCGTTGCCGTGGCATCGCCCTCCCGTGGCAGGCCCGGGTGAATGCAGCGCGCCGGGCAGGCCTCGGCAGCTTTGACCAGTTGCGCGTAGGAGCCCGCTGTCGGTTCGGCGAGCTTCGCCTGTTTGTTGCCGTCGTACTGGAACATGCGCGGATTCATGTTGATGCAGTCGTGGCACGACCTACACATGGGTGAATCGATGTAGCCTTCCTCGACAAACTCCTCGGCGGCTGGTTCGACGACGGTCGCCGGTGCCACTTCTGGCATTACCTCGGCGACCGGTGCCCGTGCAACCTTGCCATGCCCAACCGATTCTCCAGCCGATCCTGCCCCAGCAACGTCCCCTCCGGCGAGAACGGCGGGCCAGCCCTCATCGTCCACGGCAAGCAGCGCCTGCGCCAGCCGCTCGAAGGCTTCGCCGGCGACCTGGAGACGCAGACCCTCCAGTTCGGCAATGTGCGCCTGCTGCAACTCTTCCCGTTCCCGCTGCGCCTCCACATGCGCCAGATCGCGGGCCCGGGCCTCTGCCAACTGCACGTACTCATTGCGGCGGCCACCAAGTTCCTGCAGGATCCGCCACTGCTGCAGCCGATCGGCGCAGGCATGTGCCATCTCACGGGTCATCACGGCCCGCAGCAGTGCGCCCTCGTTGTTGACGATCCAGATAAAGGGAATCCGGCGGGCGCGGGCGGACGGCACCAGCAACAGGTATTCATCCAGCGGCATCTGCTCGGCCCCCCAGGCGTCGGTGGGAATGACACGGAACGCATGGCGACACCGAGGCGACAGAGCGGCAGCGTGGGCAAAGGTGAAAGTCTCGGTGTCCTCGATGAGGGCACCCTTGTCATCGTGAGCCTGAACCAGGAGACGGGGCCACGGCTCGTCACTTTGCGGGTTGGGCTCCAGTTCAAAGCGTCGGGCCCAGGTGGCTCCGCCATCCGGATCGTACAGGAAGCCGGGTGTTACCCGCCCGTAGTGGGCGGCCGTCAGTTGCACCCAGGGATCGACGGCGTCCGTCCACTGCGGCACAGCAACAACGGCGACCGATGGCCGCAGGCTGGCAGCGACCGCGCCCAGTCCCTCGTAGAGATGACCGGGCAGCGCCAGCGACGTCTGCAGCACGAGGGCGTCGCGATGGGCCACAGCCAGGTAGCCGAGATCCGGGTGTGTTGCCGCCAGGCCGGCGGCATCTGCGGCAAAGCCCATCGCTGCCGATGGGTCGAGTATGATCAGGTGCAGGGGACGCCCCGAACGCAGCAATGTGGACAGCGCCGACATGGCGTTGGACAGAACCCGCTGGGCCGTCTCCAGCACAAAGACGGGCGGTACCATTGCCAGTTCTGCCCGATCGAGCCCCTGCCAGTCCATGCGCTGCAGGACGACATCATATTCGGCCCGGTAGCGGTCCTCTGCATCCAGACGGGCGACACGCACAGCGCGGAACAGTTCGACCAACTGCCGCGCCGCCGCCTCGAAGTAGCCGGCGGCCGCCTCCATGCCGACATCGTGTGTGACAGCGGTGACGCCATCGGGCAGCCGCCCGACATCGATCTGCTGTGGGTGCAGCAGCACGACATCGGGCAGGACCTGCGCATCGATGCGGATGAACTGTCGCAACTGTGCCAGCGTTGCCTCGATGCGTTGCCGACGCTCCTCACCCAGTCGCTGCGAGCCACGGCGCACCGTCAGCCGCTGGGCGAGACCTGGAATGTCGAATTGCATCCCGCCACCAAAGGCGGCTGCCAGTTCCTCCGGATCCCGCTTTGTCTCGTCGTGGCCGGCGTCGACGCGCAGTCGCTCTTCCAACCGTTGCACCAGACGCCGGACATCCTCGTGGAAAGCCTCGAGCCGTGCCCGTCGTGCCTGCGCTGCGGCACGTGCCAGCAGCTCGACCAGGATCCCCGGGCCCAGGCCAAGGACGGCCGCTTGCGGCGACAGGCGCTGGCCAAGGCCGTCGAGTTCAGCGGCCATGGCGGCCGACGCCGCCGGACTCAGATCGAGGCCGGCGACGAAATCGCTGCGCGCCTCGGTGAAAACATCCATGAGCGAACGCGGTGTGCCGGCACCGGCGTGGGCGTCGACGGTGCCAGCCAGACGCATGAGGTGCTGCGCCACGAGTGATCCTGCGGCGCCCTCAAGGCCGGCTCTGGCAACCTCGGCAAACGACACCAGACCATCCCCCTCAACGACGACCGGATAGTGTTCTGCCTTGGGGACCGCAGCCAGCAGCGGCGCAACCGACCAGGGCCGCAACGGCAAGCCTGCAACCGGTTCAGCAGGCGATACGGCGCCGCTGCCGGACACGTGAAAACGACGCAATGCGTCGATCCATATGGGGGCCGGGTCTGCCGCGCCTTCGGCCGCCATGCGTGGCAGAGATGTCGTGGGAGGTACACGAGCCGATACAGGCAGTTCGGCGACCCCTCCGGCGCCGGCGATGTACGCTGCCGCGATCGGCTCGGCGATGCCGTCACGCTGCAACGCCGCAAGGGTGATCCCCTCATCCGTCGAGCCGGCACTGTCGGCGCAGCAGGCCAGCAGCGCACCGACCTGGTAGGCGAGGCGCACCCGTTGTGCTACGGGCGCCGCAGCACTTGCCGGCAACCACAGAATGCGGACCCCTGCCTGCTGCAGAGTGGCGCGTGTCGCAGCGGCCAGCGCGGGGGGGGCACCATCGGCAAGGGCATCGCTCAACAGCAGCACGGTACTGCCTCTGTGCAGATGGCCGATGCACCGGGCGTCCAGCAACGAGTGATGCGCCACGACCAGCAGGTCAAGTTGCTGCGCAATCCCGGCGCGCTCCGCGTCGGCAACAGCGACGGCACTGACACCCGCCAGATCGAGGCGCGCCAGTCCAGGCTCACGAAGCCGATCTGCCTGTCGGGCGGCGGCCTCGAGCAACAGCGATTCAGCCCATGCGCCGGACGGTACTGCGCCGATGGCCAGCGCCGGCGGCGACACACCTGGCACCGGGGGTGACAACGTACCCTCGAGACCAAAGCTCTGGCGCAGGCCCTGCGCCAGATCGTGTGCGGCGCGCGGCAGGTGCACCAGTCCATGGACCGGGCGTTGGGCCCGATCCCACAGGGCTGCACGCTCGATTGTCGTCAGGTCGATCTGTCCGGGGCTGGCACCGTAGGGATCCAGGACCGCTACGACGATGGCGTCGCCGATGGCGCACTGCAGTTCTTCAACGGGCGTGGGGCTCAGCAGAATCAACTCGATGACGGCGCAGGAAATGCCATCGGCAGCCAGTATCTGTGCGGCGGCGCGGGCCTTGGCCGACGCCGAGCCGGCGGTGACGATGGCATACTTTGCGTTCTCGGGTCCCCGGCGCACCACGGGGGCACAGGGCCGTCCCGTCCACTTGCCGACGGCAGCGAAGGCCTCTCGTGCGGCAGCCAGGATCGTATCGTTCGTTGGTGCCCGGCCGGCCGGGTCACGCGTGCTGTCAACACGCAGCAGATCCTCGGCGTTGGTGGGCAAACACACGAGGGACAGGTCGGTGGCAACGTCGGGATCCACATTACACAGCCCCGGGCGCTGGAGACCATTCACCAGACGATGTGCGATGAGACAATGATCCACTGCCTGCTGGGCGTCGCCAGCAAGCAATTCGAAGGCGAAGGCGCCGGTGGCTCCGACATCGGCACGGCGCTGACGATGGGCGACCCAGCCGCCGTTGCCTCGTATGTCGACTGCAGCCGTGCCGGTCCCTGCGGGGGCCAGCAGCACCGCCGCCCGTCCCCCCGCGGCCGTAGCGCCCTGCGCTGCGGCGGCACTGGCGACGGCGCCGGCACCGCACAGAGCGGACTCCATGCGGTTCACCGCATCGGCCCCGCAACAGGCGACGGTTGCGTCGCGACCGTTACCACCCGGCCGCCCAGCCTCCCCATCTGTGCTCACAACGCGAACCGGTCGAGTTCCGCCTCGAGCCCGGCGAGTTTGTCGGCGACAGTCTTGCCGAGTCCCCTGGCGGTGATCTCGTTGTATCGGGGGCTCTCCGGATTGCGATAGAGCAGGCCCATGGGGATCCCCTCTTCACCCGTTGCCAGATGGCGGCCGCCGCCCAGATCGGCGGGGTCGTGCTGGCGAATGTTGGGGAACAGCCGGCGCACGGCGTCATCCACGGGGATGCCGTCCGCGTGCTCGAGGACAGCCACACCTGCGGTATCCTGTTGCAGATCGTTCCAGCGATCACGCATGAAGTGCGGACAGCGCTGCAGGATGCGGACGAAAGCCAGCCCCTGGTGTTCGTGGGCCGATTTGATGGTGGCATACAGGTGCAACGGATTCCAGTCCAGCGTCTGCGCCACGAAGGATGCATTGCCGATGCCCAGGGTCACCTCCAGCGGGTTGATCGGCCCGATGGGCACGCCGCCGGGATGTGTGTTGGAGACATTACCCAGGGGGGTCGTCGGCGATGACTGCATCATTGTCAGGCCGTAGATGTTGTTGTCGAAGAGCAGCACCGTGAGGTTCATGTTGTGGCGGATGGCGTGGATCCAGTGCGCCGTGCCGATGGCGCAGCAATCGCCGTCGCCGGTGACGACAAAAACGTGCAGGTCCGGGCGCCGACTCAGGACGCCGGATGCAATCGGCAGGGGGCGGCCGTGCAGGCCATGAAAGCCGTATGTCTTCATGTAATGCGGAAAGCGGCTCGAGCAGCCGATGCCGGAGACGATGACCACTTTTTCCGGCGGCAACTGCAGATCCCGGGCCAGACGCTGCAATGAGCCGAGGACGGCGTGATCACCACACCCCGGACACCAGCGTGGCGTCAGGCTCTCAAAGTCCTCCAGGACGAGACAGCGCGCCTCTTCTTCGGCCTCCCAGTCCTGTTTCAGACCGTACATGGCACATTCTCCAGGTCTACTTCGGGGATCTGCTCATGATCGGGCAGACGTTCGCGGATCGCCGCCTCGATCACCCTTGGCGGCAGCGGGACACCGGGGACACAGGACCAGCAATCGACGTCGACCAGGGTCTGCGCCCGCAGCAGAAAGGCCAGTTGTGCGTAGGTGCGCCCCTCGCCTGCCTCCGGAGGATCGCTGTAGCAGATCTCGATGGTCATGACTTTGTTGAAGTGACGGAAGATCTCCTTGAGGCCGGGCTCCAGGGGGGACAGAAAGTGCAGCGTCAACGACGAAACCTTGTGACCATGGCCGCGCACGCGGTCCACGGCCTCCTCGATGGCGCCGCGGGTTGAGCCCCAGCCGACAACGAGGATTTCGCCTTCGGTGTCGCCGTAGACAGTGGGTGGTTTCAGCGACCTGGCGAGCGTCGCCAGTTTGCGCCGGCGCATCTTCAGGCCCTGCTGATTGACCTTGGACTCGTAGGCGACGTGGCTCTCTTCATCGTGCGCCAGGCCGGTAACGACGTACTCGCCCCCCCGCTGTCCGGGGATGGGACGTTGTGACAACCCGGTCTCGGGGTCCCATGCGTACGGTGCAACGTCCTGCTGCCAGGGGGACGTGTCCACGGGCGGCGCCAGCCATTCCTCCCGTGCCGATGGCCGCGGAAAGGGCTGCTGTGCCGTTGCCAGACTGGCGTCGGAGAGCAGGATGACGGGCATGCGGAAGGTCTCGGCCAGCTTGCGCGCCGTAATGACGAAATGGAAACACTCCTCGATTGTGGTTGGTGCCATGACGATGTTCGGCGTGTCTCCCGGTTGGCCGAAAAGTGCCGCCAGCAGGTCGCCCTGTTCGACCCGCGTTGGCAGGCCCGTGGAGGGACCGCCCCGCTGCACGTCGATGATGACGAGGGGGATCTCTGCCATCGTCGCGAAGCCGATGAACTCACTCTTGAGTGCCAGTCCCGGCCCGGAGGTGACCGTCACCGCCGTCTTGCCCGCATAGGAGGCACCGATGGCGAAGCCGATGGCGGCGATCTCATCCTCAGCCTGGTGGACGATGCCGCCAACCTTGGCGAATCGTGCTGCCAGATAATGCGACACCGATGTCGCCGGGGTGATGGGATACATGGAGCAGACCTCGATGCCGGCGGCCATGATGCCGAGGGCCAGCGCCTCGTTGCCGTTCATCACCACTCTGTCTACGTCGCTCGGCTTGACGGCGACGCGAAAACGCCACGGCGCATTCTGCTCGGCCCACTTGTAGCCGGCGTTGAACAGCGCCATGTTGGACTCGACAATGGCCTTGCCCTTGCGCCCGAGTTTGCGCTCGATGAGCATCTGCACAATAGCCGCATCACGCTCATAGAGCGCACACAGCAGGCCGAGGATCCAGATGTTCTTGCCCCGCTTGGGATCCTCGACAACCTTGAGGCATTCGTCGTTCATCGGCACCTCGACGACCTCGTAGCCGCGGTGGCGGAAGTCGGCCAGAGCCTCGGCATAGGCCTTGCGGATCAGTTCATCAGGGGATTGCGCCCACATCGACTCGAGAAAGAGGATCGTTCCGGGCCGCAGACCACCGACGTCGATGCGGCTGTACGGGACTTGCTCGTTGAAGGCGACGACGACGTCGGCCGCTTCGCCCATATTGCTCACCGCATCGGTAGCGATGCGGATGCGATTGCCACTGGCGCCGGCCCGCGACCGATAGGGTGGCTCGATTTCGGCGGGGATGATCTCGACGGTCCAGACGCCGTTGCCCATGCGCGCGCTGACGGTGCCGAACAGTTGTCCTGCGGTCTGTGCCCCTTCGCCGGAATCAGAGATGATCTCGACGATGTGTTCAGCGACGTCTTGGACATCCGGCTGCGCGGGCTTTGCCGCTGTGCTCTGACTTGCTTCACCCAATTTCGTCCCGCTCCCGCGTTGATGCTTGTTGGCGGTGCCCAGGTGTCCTGCTGCATCCACATCAGCAAACGAGGGGCCGATCCATCTGGCGGCTGTCCTGAGCGAGACGAAGGTGTCCCATGTATTGCCTGTCCCAGGCCACTAGGTCCCGGCTGTCACACCTGGGACGGAATTGTCCCATATTCTGCCCCCTTTCGACCCGGTGAGACGACGCAACGTTGGTCGCGTGGCTGGCCCGTCTCTTGCGGGCAGGATGGATAGGACCCCGGCCACCCGGTTACCGATGCAGAAGCAGGAGACCCATGAGAATCACTGACATACGCACCCTGTGCCTGTCACGCCCCCACGAACCGGAACGGCAATGGCGGACGGCGACCTTTCTCGTGCCCAAGGCGGACTGCACCATCGTGGTGATTGAGACGGACGAAGGTGTGGAGGGTCTGGGTGAGGCCTGCTCCTATGGCACGCCGCCGCGGATCGCCGCCGAGGTCGAGCGGCTCAAGGCGGATCTTGTGGGCTGCGATCCCGTGGACGTGGCTCCCCCTCGCCCGGTGGGCCTCAATCCTCCCGTGGATACCGCTGCCGCCGGCATCGATTCGGCCCTGTGGGATCTGCGCGGCAAGATCGCCGGCAAGCGTACCTGCGAGCTGCTCACCGATGCGACGCCGCTGACCCGCATCCGGCTGTACGCGTCCGGGGGCGTTGACTACGACTGGGAGAACAACCCGGAATCCGTCGTCGATGAAGCCCTCACCTATGTCGATGCGGGGTACACAGCCTTCAAGATGCGCATCGGTACCCACTGGGCCTGGGCGGGCGTCACGGTGGAACGTATGCTGGAACTGCTCGAGGCTGTGACCGATGCTGTGAACGGACGTATGGAACTGATGCTGGACGGCAACCAGCGGCTGACGGAGGCTGAGGCCCTGCAGATCGCCCACGCCCTGTCAGAGTGGGGTTGGAACTGGTTTGAGGAACCGATCCCGCAGACTGATATCCACGGTTATGCACGGTTGAATGCGGCCGCCGCCATCCCCATTTCCGGGGGCGAGCAGTACACCACGGTGGAGCAGTTCGAGCCCTACCTGAAGGACAGGGCCTATGCCATCGTGCAGCAGGATGTCGGCTGGTGCGGCCTGACGGAGGGCATGCGGATCGCGCGGCGCGCCGTCGAATTCGGAGTGCCCACCTGTCCGCACAACTGGCACAATGGCCTCATGGCCATGGCCAATGCGCACCTGGTTGCGGCGTTGCCCGATACCGTCGGCCACCCACGCCTGCTGGAACTGAACATGTTCCAGGGCCCCCTGCAGTGGGACATGCTCAAACACAGGCCACGGATTGAGGCGGGCTATCTGTATCTGCCGGATGCACCGGGTCTGGGTGTCGAACTTGCAGAGGACGTGGCCGCCCACTTCCCCTTTGTTGAGGGGCCCTGGGGTATCAGCATCGAGCGCTGAGGCGCTTCGTCGCCGGCCCTACCTCTGCGCTTCCTGCTCACGCAACCACACCTGGTACTCTTTCTGCCCCTCGGCATTGAGCGGATAGTACCGCTCGATGTCACCCGTCTCGCGCAGCCGGATCCGTTCGAAAACTTCACGCCCTTCACGAGCGCGACAGTAGTCGATCACCTGCTGGGCGGCTTTCGGCGGCACAACAACAACACCATCGTCATCACCGACGATGATGTCTCCGGGCTGCACGAGAATGCCGCCACAACCGATGGTCACGTTGTAGTCCCACGGGTACATCTCGAAATGGCCGGCGTTGTGTGGCGTGGCGCCCCGCAGGAACATGGGCAGCCCCAGTCGCCGGGCCTCCGGCAGATCACGGATACAGCCATCCACCACCAGGCCGCTGGCCCCCTTGGCGTGAATCGCCGTCATCAGCATGCCTCCAAGGCAGCCCGTCTGCAGGTTGCCGCGGCAGTCCACGACCAGCACATCTCCCGTGCCGGTGGCGATCACCGCCGACCATAGCGCCGAGCGTGATTCCTGCGCTTCCTCCTGGTGGCCGGTGATCACATCCTCCCGTTTGGGCAGGAAACTCAAGGTCACGGCGGTGCCCACCATTTTCTGTCCCGGGGTTATGGTCACGGGCCCGACGAGGAAGTGGCGCAGGATTCCGCACGCCTCGCGCAGCCCGGAACTGATCGTCGCCGTGCCAAAATCCCGGAAGGGCTCCACCAGTTCCGCCGGTGGACGTTGAATCGGTTTCAGCCTGGCCAGGGAGTGCTCCTTTGCAGAAAGTGAGATGCCGGCACCATGATACGGCAATTGAGAGCGCTGATGTTGACTTGTGCGCCCCTGCCGAAAATGGCCTGACCATTGCCATTGAGAATCACGGCCATGCCCAGATCGAATCACCGGACTCGATGAAGTGGCTGGCAGAGTTCACCGCCGCGCCACACCTGGGGATCGCCCTGGCGCCGTATCACGTGCCGGATGACGCGGCCCTCGTTGCCGGTCTGATCGGGGACCTCGGTGAGTACCTGGCGCTGTTCTATGCGTGGCAGCACGGCATGGGCTGTCACGAGAAACTGCCCAAGGAGCAGGAACTGATGCAGCTGCCCGGGCGCGGCAGCCTCGACTTTGCTCCCCTGCTGGCCGCCCTCAAGAGCATCGGCTACAAC
>JAQCJA010000141.1 GCA_027593305.1 bacterium | reverse complement strand
CGCGCAGATCGCCGTGATGGACCGCTATGATCCGGATGATCGCGTCGGCATGCTTGTGGATGAGTGGGGCACGTGGCATCTCGTCGAGCCAGATACCAATCCTGGATTTCTCTATCAGCAGAACACGATGCGGGACGCCGTGGCGGCGGCGCTGACCCTCGACATCTTCAATCGCCACTGTCGCCGCGTCCACGGTGCCAACATCGCGCAGACGGTGAATGTCCTGCAGGCGATGGTGCTGACGGAAGGTGAGAAGATGCTGCTGACCCCGACGTACCACGTTTTCGACATGTACGCCGCCCATCACGACGCCACGTGCCTGCCATGTTTCGTTGATGCCGGCTTGCTGGGCGAGGGTGATACCCAGGTCCCGGCTCTCAGCGCCAGTGCCAGTCGCGCCGCCGATGGCAGGGTGCATGTGACGATGACGAATCTGCATGTGAGTGCTACGGCGGCAGTTGCCGTGTCCCTCCACGGCCTGCAGAACGCGACCCTGCAGGCCAGGATTCTGAGGGGAGAGGCCATGAACAGCCACAACACCTTTGCGGCGCCAACAACGGTGTCTCCCGTCGACTTTGATGCGTTGCGCGTTACGTCAGCAGGATTTGAGGTCGAACTGCCGCCGCGTTCGATCCTTGCCGTCAGCGCGCATTGATCGGGGTTGGCGGAACCGGGAAGCGATGCAGAAAGGCCCGGTGTGCGTCCTTGTCACCATGTCGGTCGGCACTGCCGTCGACGAGGTCCTCTGCCGTGTATCCTGAGCGGATGCCGGTAATCGTTACCGAGGATTCTTCTGGTGCCACGAAGTAGTCGAGACGCCACGTGCGATAGGAGATGACGTAGATATCGGGCCCGTCTCCGGATGTGATGCGTTTGCGCTCGCCGTCCGTGGGGTCCTGCGTCAGTTGCACATGGGCGAAGTTCTCGCAGTCGAGTCCGGCATGCTGCCGGATCCAGGCGGATTGCTCGGCTGCTTTGGGATCGAAAATCACGTTCTGGCGCTGCACGGTCACGTCCTCGAGCCAGCCTGCCACCGCTGCGGGAAAGGCATCCGCATAGGGCACGTACGGTTTCAGGTCGAGTACGGGCGTGGCATCGAGCAGATCATGGCCGGCAATACGCAGACGTAAGCCCTCGATGCCGAGCAGGCGTACGCAGCTCATGCCGATGCGGTTGGGACGGTGCGGCGAGCGTGTCGCAAATACGCCGCACTTCGGCGCGCCCTCGTGCGGCGGTTGCACCAGGGGATGCCAGGACTCGTTGAGATGCAGTTCAAAAACCACCCAGATGCGCTCGAAGCCGTCGAGTCCGGTCAATGCCTGTTCGTAGTCACACCCGGCAGCCAGCTCAATGATGGCCTGATTGTCGGGGCGCAGCACGCCCTGGCGGGGCGCCTCATAGCGGTAGCGCGGATCACAGTGGACGTAACCGATCGGATCGAATGTGGCCATGGCTGACACGTTCACCCCCCGCCACAACGCTGTCAACCACATCGCCCGCCGCGCCTGTGGCTTATAATAGAGGCTTACCTCATGACCCATCCGGACACATGACCCAACATCGTACCGTCCTCGTTGCCGGCGGCGCCGGCTTCATCGGCTCCCACCTCGTTGAGGCACTGGCGGTTGCCGGCACGGACCGCATCATCTCGCTGGACACGTATTTCACCGGCTCACCCGGCAACCACGTGCCGGGGGTCGAGTATGTCGAAGGCCACATGAAGGACATTGCCAGGCTGTGTCCGGATGCCCCCGACCTCGTGTTCCATCTTGGCGAGTATTCACGCGTCGAGCAGAGCTTCGCGGATGTCGCCCTTGTCTGGGATCTCAACAAGGCGGGCACCTTCGGCGTTGTTGAGTACTGTCGCCACCATGGCAGCAAGCTTGTCTACGCCGGTTCGAGCACCAAGTTTGCCGACGGCGGACTCGGGCGCGACCAGAGCCCCTACGCCTGGGCCAAGGCAACCAACACCGAACTCGTCATGAACTATGGCCAGTGGTTCGGCCTGAAGTTCGCGATCACCTATTTCTACAACGTCTATGGACCACGGGAGATCACCTGCGGTGAGTATGCCACGGTGCTCGGGATCTTCCGCAGCCAGTTCGAGGCGGGTGAAGCACTGACCGTTGTCGCCCCCGGAACGCAACGCCGCAACTTCACCCACGTTGAGGACATCGTGCGCGGGCTGATGCTGGTCGGCGACCAGGGCAGTGGCGACGAGTACGGCCTCGGCGCCGATGCCAGTTACTCCGTTCTGGAGATCGCCGGACTCTTCCGCAGTGAGATCCGCATGCTCCCCGAGCGCCGGGGCAACCGTATGGATGCCACCCTCGATGCAGGCAAGGCCAGGCTCCTTGGCTGGCGCGCCGAGCGCAACGTCGAGGACTACATCGCCGGCATCGTCCAGGCCAGAGCCAACGCCTGATCAACCAGGAGGAATGATCCCGTGAAGTGTATCATGGTGATGTTCGACTCCCTCAATCGGCACATGCTGCCGCCCTACAATCCGGACACCTGGGTGCACGCGCCCAACTTCAGGCGACTCGCACAGCGCGCGGCGACCTTCACCACCAGTTACGTCTGCTCCATGCCCTGTATGCCCGCGCGCCGCGATCTGCACACGGGCCGACCGAACTTCCTGCACGCCCCATGGGGACCGCTGGAGCCCTTCGACGATTCGGTGCCGCAGATGCTGCAGGACGCCGGCACCTACACCCATCTGTGTTCCGATCACTACCACTACTGGGAGGACGGCGGTGCGACCTACCATGGTCGTTACTGCTCGTGGGAGTTCTATCGCGGCCAGGAGGGCGACCCGCACATCGGTCAGGTCGCCGACCCCGACATTCCCGCCAATATCAATCCGAAGGGTCGGCGCCCCGACTGGGTCAACCGTCAGTTCCAGCGACGCGAGCAGGATCTGCCGCAGACACAGACCGTGGACGCCGGCTGTCGCTTCATCGAGCACAACGCCGACCAGGACAACTGGTTTCTGCAGCTGGAATGTTTCGACCCGCACGAGCCCTTTGTCAGCCATCGCCGCTACCGGGACCTGTACCCCTCCGACTACGAGGGTCCGCTGTTCGACTGGCCCGGATATGGCGCGGTCAGCGAGACACCGGAACAGTGCCAGGAGGCACGACACAACTATGCCGCGCTGGTGTCGAAATGTGACAACAGCCTGGGCGACATCCTCGATCTGATGGACCGCCACGAGATGTGGCAGGACACGATGCTTGTGGTCTGCACCGATCATGGATTTCTGCTGGGTGAGCACGGCGGCTGGGCCAAGAACTGGCCGCCCCTGTATGAGGAGATCGCCCACACCCCATTCTTTGTCTGGGATCCGCGCAGCCCGCAGGCGGCAGGCAGCACCCGCAGCGCTCTGGTGCAACCCATGATCGACCTGGGACCGACGCTGCTGCGCTTCTTCGGCCAGCAACCCACTGCATCCATGCTCGGTCGGGATCTTGCCGGCATCATGGAGAATGACAGCCCCGTGCGTGATGCGGCCATCTTCGGCTACCACGGCAACCGGGTCAATATCACCGACGGCCGTTATGTCTATCTGCGCACAAGCCGCACCGAGGGCAACCAGCCATTACACAGCTACACCCTCATGCCCACGGCCATGCGTGGCTTCAAGGGCAATCTGCAGGACGTCGAACTGGCAGAGCCTTTCGCCTTCACCAGGGGCATGAAGCCGCTGCGCATCCCCTCGCAGGGCAGTCTGTCACAGCCGGTGACAGGCACCGCAGGTGATCTGCTCTATGATGTGCAGGCCGACCCACAACAGCAGACGCCATTGGACGACTCTGCTGTCAGCGAACGTCTGGCAACGCGCATGGCGCAACTGCTGCGTGAGTGTGATGCACCTGCGGAACAGTTCGAGCGGCTGGGCCTGCCGTCGTGAACCAGGGCTGTTTGCAGCCACCGCCGATCATCATCGATCGGGCGACGGGAGAACCCGCCACTGGATTGCCATTGGCGCCAACGTCCACCTGCCACGCGAAAGGAGTTCATCATGGCTGAGAAACTGACGCAAGAGCAACAGTACGCGGCGCACCGCTGGTTTGCGATCGAATGCAACAACCTGTGCTGGGACCTGACGACAGCGGCGCGGACGGCAGAGCAGAATGCCGAGATGCTGCATGCCGCGCATGCCGGCGCCTTTCATTGGGGCAGGATCGGTGAAACGATCCACCACATGCGCGCCGATCTGTTGCTGGCGCACGTGCACGCACTGCTCGGCATGGGGAACAGCGCCCTGGGGTATGCACGTTGGTGCCACGAGTATTTCACCACCCACGAGACAGCGGACTGGGAACTGGCCTTCTCCCACGCCATCCTCGCCCAGGCAGCCGCTGTCAGCGGCAACAGTGCACTGCATGCCTCGGCCTACGCCGACGCCGAGGCGGCGCTGGCAAACATCGCCGACGCCGGGGATCGCGCCATTGTGGAAGCGACCTTCGCGCTGATTCCCGCCCCTTGATCCGGCGCCAGATCACTGGCCTCGCCCTGTTGCTGCTCGTCGCCTGCACCCCCCAGCGGCAGGCACCGATCCTTGCACAGCCTCCCATGCTCCCCCAGCCGGTGGGGCAGACCTTTGTCTATGAGTGCGCCGTCGGCGACAGCAGCTTCATCTTCAGCATGAAGACCGGTCCCGGAGAGATCGCCCTGTGGTTGCCATGGCGCTTTCAGCGGCCCCATCTGGTGCTCGGGCAGGTGCGCGCCGCCAGCGGCGCCCGCTACGAAGGGGGCGGTGTCACCGTGTGGACCAAAGGTGAGGAGGCCCTCGTCGAGGTCGAGGGTGAAACGTTTCGCGGTTGCCGTCACAACCGCCGGTTGTCGATCTGGGAACACGCCAAGCTCAGTGGTGTCGATTTCCGTGCCGTCGGCAATGAACCGGGATGGAATCTGGAGATCCGGCGGCAGGATCGCCTCACTTTCGTCTATGACTACGGCGATCAGCGTCTCGTCACGCCCTGCCCCGATCCCGCCACGGATGCCGCCGCCCGGCGCAGCATCTACCATGCGGCAACCGAAGCCCACGAGCTGACGGTCACCCTCGAGTACGGGCCGTGTGTGGACACAATGAGTGACGAGATCTTCGAGACGAAAGTTACCGTCGATCTCGACGGCACGACCTTCAGGGGGTGCGGACGGGCCCTGCACTGATACATTCGGAAGCTCAACCGAATAATCGACGGGAGTTCATCATGTCCATCCGAGCTGTACGACAGATCAGTGAGGCAGAGCCCAAGATGGAGGGTGCCGGTGTGCACCTGCACCGCGCCTTCGGCTTCGGCAGGACCGACGACTTTGACCCGTTCCTGCTGTTTGACGATTTCCGCAACGACGATCCCGACAAGTATCGTGCCGGTTTTCCCTGGCATCCGCATCGTGGCATCGAGACGATCACCTACGTGCTGGCTGGCACCGTGGAACATGGCGACAGTCTGGGCAACCGCGGTGCCATGGGTCCCGGCGACGTGCAGTGGATGACAGCCGGTGCCGGCATCATGCATCAGGAGATGCCGAAGGGGGATCCTCAGGGGCGCATGCATGGATTTCAACTGTGGGCGAACCTGCCCAAAGCGCACAAGATGACCCAGCCGCGCTACCAGGATATCGACAGCACCGATATCCCGGAGGTCACCGAGGATGACGGCACGAAGGCTCGGATCATCTGTGGTGATTTCTGGGGTCAGCGCGGGCCCGTCGACGGCATCGCCGCCGATCCGCGGTACCTGGACATATCCGTGCCCCCGGGGACCAGAAAGCGACTGCCCATCGAGACCACGACGCACGCCTTCGCCTATGTCTTTGAGGGCTCCGGCGACTTCCGTGATGCCTCTGCGCCCCGGGGCGTCGTCACCGAACGTTACGATGGCCAGGGCGAGGCCGGCATGGATGCCCGCAACCGGTCGCTCGTGTTGTTCGATGCAGGCGACGAGATCACCGTGCAGGCAGGGGATGAGGGCATCCGTTTCCTGCTGGTTTCCGGTCAGCCGCTGCGTGAGCCTGTCGCCTGGCGCGGTCCGATCGTCATGAACACACCCGATGAACTGCGGCTGGCCTGGGAGCAGCTCAATGACGGGACGTTCATCAGGAAGTGAGGCCCTTCGGCGCCGTCGCCATGGACGGCACCGGTGTGGCACCTAGATTTCGGGACCAGACCCCACAAGGGAGCCTCCCGGATGACCGAGACCGAAGCGCAGGAAAAGCGTCGCATTCCCTGGTACCGCTCGAAGGTCGAGCGCGAAATGCTCGCCGAGCTGAATCGCCGCAGTGACGCTCTGGGCCTGCTGCAGACCCTGGGATACCTTGGCACGCTGACGGCCACGGCAGCTGTCGCCTGGTGGACAACCCTGCATCTGGCCTGGTACTGGTGGATCCCCGCCTTCTTCCTGCACGGCACCTGTTACGCCTTCATCATCAACGGCTTTCACGAACTGGTGCACAGTTCCGTATTCCGCACGCAATCCCTCAATGTCTTCTTCTTATATGTGTTCAGTTTTCTCGGTTGGTACAACCCTGTGCACTTCTGGGGGAGCCACACCGAACACCACAAGTACACGCTGCATCCCCCCGAAGATGGTGAGGTGGTCCTGCCAGTATATCTGACGCTGAAGGGATTTCTGCGCGGCGCCTTCTTCGACCCGAGGGGCGCCTTTCACCGCATTCGCGGGGCCATCCGCCGCGGCTTCTTCCACCACCTGAACCCCGGATGGGATCAGGTGTTGTTCCCCGTGGAAAACACGACGGACCGCCGACGCCTGTTCCGCTGGGACCGGATCCTCGTGGTCGGCCAGATGCTGCTGGTTGCCGGGGCGTTCTCCATGGGTTGGTGGCAGTTGCCGCTGCTGGTGACCTTTGGCTCATTCTATGGCGGCTTCACCTTCCTGTTGTGTAACAATTCGCAGCACATCGGCATGACCGACAAAGTGCCCGATTTCCGCCTGTGCACGCGCACCATCATCCTCCATCCGGTGGTGCGCTTCCTGTACTGGCACATGAATTACCACATCGAGCATCACATGTACGCCGCCGTCCCCTGCTACCGGTTGGGCCGCCTGCATGAGGCGATCCGTCACGACCTGCCCCCGTCTCCCGTAGGCCTGCTGGCGACGTGGCGCGGCATCGCCGCCATCCAGCTGCGCCAGAAACAGGAACCGGACTATCAGTTCAGACCGCAGATCCCGACGCCGGCCTGATACATCTCATTTTGACACTTCTCCTCCTGAAATCGAGGTTCCCTTGGCACCTGTCACCATCGCCGTTATCGGCGCCGGCAGTCGCGGCAGCGGCTACGCACGTTACGCGGCCGAGCATCCGGATCAGGCTCGGATCGTTGCCGTAGCCGAACCACGGAATGCCTATCGGGAACGCCTCGCAGCACAGCACAGCATCCCGTCGCAGCAGGTCTTCACCGACTGGCAGGATGCGGCAGCTGCGCCGAAGCTGGCCGATGCCGTGCTCATCTGCACCCAGGACGCGATGCATGTCGGCCCTGCCTTGGCCTTCGCCAGAGCGGGCTACCACATCCTTCTCGAGAAACCCATGGCCACCGATGAGGCCGGCTGTCGACAGATCGTCGCTGCCGTGCGCCAGGCAGGTGTGCAGTTCGCCGTCGCCCACGTGTCGCGCTACACGCCCTACACGCAGCGCCTCAAGGCCATCATCGACGCGGGCGCCATCGGCGATCTCGTCTGCCTGCAGCGCCTCGAACCGGTCGGCTACTGGCATCAGGCCCACTCCTTCGTGCGCGGCAACTGGCGCAACGAGGCCGAGTCGTCCTTCATGCTCCTGGCCAAGTCATGCCACGACCTGGACTGGATCCGTCACATCATGGGGGTCCCCTGCCAGGCGGTGTCCTCCTTTGGGTCGCTGCAACACTTCCGCGCCGAAGAGGCCCCGGAAGGAGCCGCACAACGCTGCCTCGACTGCGGCGTCGAGGCCGATTGTCCCTATTCCGCCAGGCGCTACTATCTCGACAAACTTGCCAGCGGTCACACGGGCTGGCCTCTGGACGTGCTGACACCGGAGCCGACGGTGGCCACGGTGACTGCCGCCCTGCGCGAGGGACCCTACGGACGCTGCGTCTATCACTGTGACAACGATGTCGTCGACAACCAGGTGGTGAACCTCGAGTTTGCCGGCGGGCGCTCCGCCTCCTTCACCATGACAGCCTTCACCGAAGCCGCCGGCCGGCGCACCGAGATCTTCGGCACGCGCGGTCACATCCGTGGCGATGGCCAGCACCTCAACGTCTTCGACTTCCTGTCGAACGAGACACAGCACATCGATACGGCCGCCACGGATGCGTCGATTCTGGGCGGCCATGGTGGCGGTGATTTCGGTCTGATGGCCGGCTTCCTGCGGGCGATCACCGAGGATGACGCCACACACATTCTTTCGGGGCCCGAGGAGACGCTGGAGACGCACCTGATGGTCTTCGCCGCCGAACGGGCCCGTCATGAACGTCGCGTCGTCGACGTCGAGGTCTAGCGATCATGGCCGGCGCAACTCGATACGTGCTGGTTGGCACACTGTTGAGCGTGGCGCTGTCTGCTGCGGCCCCGGTTCGTGCCTGGGAGGCGATGTCGGCCCGCTCCTTCTACATGGACGAACCCTCTGTGGCGGTGTTGCTGTATGACCTGCCCGCAGAACTCACCGAGGCAGACCTGCGCGCTGACATCAGCATGGGCGGCCGGGTCTTTGCCCGTGATACAGCCCTGCTTCGTGGCCGGCACGCCTGGGTCCCATTCGCGGCGGCGGCGTTGCCCGAGGGCGACACGGAAATCGTCGTCCAGCTCCGTGGTGCAGGACAGGATCTGGGGCGGCGCTCAACAGCGGTGACACGGCGGCCGGTGAAGGCCAATGCCGTACAAATCGACCGCCTGGGTGGCGGCCTCATCGTTGATGGTCTGCCCTTCTTTCCTTTTGGCTTCTACTGCTATTCGCCGGTGCAGCCGACCCTGGCAGAGGAGGAGGTCGTGCGCGGCTTCAACCTCATGAGTCCGTACCAGGCCAATGACCCGGCAACGATCATGGCACGCCGCCAGTACATGGACCGCGCCGCCGAGCTGGGCGTGAAGGTCCACTACCAGTTGCTGCAGGTGGCCGGCGGCGGTGGCGTCAGTCTGGGTGTCGCGCAGGATACCTCCGCCGTCCGCCGCCAGGACTGGCTGCGTGATGAAATCGAGGCAGTCCGCGACCATCCGGCACTGCTCGCCTGGTACATCTCCGATGAGCCCACCGGTCACGGCGCCACGCCCGAGCAGTTGCAGACGGCAGCCGACCTTGTGCGCGAACTGGATCCGTATCATCCTGTGACGATCGTCTTTGTCAACCCTGGCGCGGCGGCGCGTTTCGCCGCTGCCATGGATCTGGCCATGACCGACCCGTACCCGATCCCCAATGGCCCGCCGGGCAACATCGCCGCTGCCGTGCGTACGGTGCGGGACGCTGTGGCTCCGAAGATTCCACTGTGGCTCGTGCCGCAGGCCTTCGGTGGCAACGAGTGGTGGCGACGGGAACCGACGGCAACGGAACTGCGGCTCATGACCTGGCTGGGGATCGTCGAGGGCGCTACGGGGGTGCAGTATTTCATCCG
>JAQCJA010000140.1 GCA_027593305.1 bacterium | reverse complement strand
CACCTCGATGGCTTCGAATACCTTCGGATAGGTGCCACAGCGGCACAGGTTTCCGGATACACCCATGCGGATCTCGTCCGCCGTCGGCGCTGGATTGGTGCGCAGCAGCGCCTCGCCGGCCATGACGAAGCCGGGCGTGCAGAACCCGCACATGAGCGCATCCTGCGCAACGAAGGCGTGCTGCAGGTCATTCATCTGCCCATCCGGTGCCAGCCCTTCGACGGTTGTCACCTCACGCTGACCGACGTCTGCGGCAAGGGTCATACAGGCGAGCACAGCCACGCCATCGATGAGGACCGTACAGGCGCCACATTGACCGCGGTCACAGACCTCCTTGGAGCCCGTCAACTGGAGGCGGTCGCGCAGCGCCTCCAGCAGCGTGGTTCGTGGTTCCACTTCAAGCTGTCGTTGTGTGCCGTTGATGTGCAGCGTGATCCGTTGCGGTCCCGACATGGTCGGTGGACCGCTGATGGCGGCCTGCACCTGCTCACCCAGAAGACCCGTGCCCACAGCGGCTGAGCCAAGGAAGCCGCCGCCGATGCCTTTGAGGAATCCGCGGCGTGAAACGGCGGACTTGGCCTCGTCGTTGTTGTTTTTGTGCTCGTTCATCTTGCTTCACCTCGAAAGGGGTGCGTGGCCCGCAGACGCTAGTGAGTTCCGTGGGGGTATGTCAAAGGAATTGTGCCGGAACCCCCGGTTCTGGCCCTGTTCAGGCACCTATTTCTGGATTTTCGCATCTTTTCCCAAGATCAGATAAATCAAGGACTTAGCAAATGACGTCCAAGCCCGCCCGGCCCGCCGTCCTCGACGCAGCCCCGGCGAGACTATTGCATTGACCGGATGGACTACCTGACGCGAAAAATCATCAACCACCTCTCGTCCCGTGAAGGCCGTGGCCTGACCGATGCCGAAACGCGCTTCATCCTCTACGCTGCGCGTGACCAGAGTGGCCAGACCGCCCGTTGTGAAGTGGATCGCATGGCGGCGCTGTTGCGCCATCAACCTGAACTGATCAAGAGCGTCGGGCAAGCAGCCCTGCACGCAGCGCTTCAGTTTCGGGGAACCGAGGCGGCGGTGCAACTGCTGCTTGCACATGGCGTTCGGTCGTGCGAACTCGGCCCCGGGCAGTTGTCCCCGCTGCACGCAGCGGTGCAGAGCAACAATCTTGCAGGACTGCGCCTCGTACTGGCTGCCGGCATCGGTGATGCATCCTGCACCATCGAGCCGGCCAACCCCGAAGGTGTGGCCAACATCTCCCTGTTGTACTGGGTTGCCAGTCTCGGATTGCGCCCGGAGTTCGTCGAACTGTTGATCGGTCACGGCGCCGATCCCGAGAGTGTCATCACCGGCAACGGTGAGCGTGGCACCACCGTCCTGCACGAAGCCGTCGCCCCCCCTCTTGGAACTGCCAGCTCCACCCTGGATCCGGTTTGGCAGTGGCGCAAACACGAGGTCGCTCGCAGCCTCATCGAACAGGGCGCCCGCTACGACATCCTCTCCGCCGCCGGCCTCGATGACGTCGACCGGGTACGGGCGATCGTCGCCGACGACCGCGATGCTGTGCAACGCCCGGGCGAAGGAGGCATGACACCCTTGCATTGGGCGGCACGCAACAACGCCACGGCGTGCGCCGCCTGGCTGCTCAAGCACCGGGCCGATGCCGACGCCGGAAACCTGGCGCTGCGCACCGCCATGCACACTGCGGCGGCGTGGAATCACGTGGATATGCTGTGGCTTCTGGCCGGGGCTGGAGCCGACATCGACGCCGTCGACGCCACGGGCCGCACGCCCCTGCACCGGGCGACGTTCCTGGGACGAGTGGAGGCGGCAGAAGTTCTGCTTCTGCTCGAGGCCGATACCAACGCCAGTGACTTCTCCGGCAAGACGCCCTGGGACCTCTCGCGTCGGGAGTGCATCTTTCTGCAACCCGGTTGATGCAGTCAGCCCTGTAACCGACCCTCGCGGGAGCGTTGCTGCAGATCGTAGAGTGATGCCACTTCGTCCTTGTACAGCGGGATCGGAAATGCCGTCATGTTGAAGCGAGCCACGGAGGGACGCACACCGCGCACGAGTCGTGCATGCAGGTCGTGTTTGTGCGTCATCGGCCCGTTGTAGATCGGGTACGCATCGGCGGCGCGGTAGCTGAGAATCAGAGTCCGCCGATCACGCGTCGATGCATTCGGCGCCGATGCGTGCGGCGCCAGGCCATGCATGAAGATCGCCGTACCCGCCGGGCCGCAGAGCGACACGGCCTGCGACTCATCCACCGGTTCCGTCACCCGCCCCTGAAAGAAGCCATCGATGCTGTGGTTCATCAACGCCGCATGGTGGGCTCCCGGCAGGATCTTCAGCGCGCCGTTGCTCTCGTCCGTGTCATCTAGGTAGAACAGGACCGCGAGCGAATCGCTGTTGGTCATGGGATAGTACGACAGATCCTGATGCCACTCGACGACGGACCCGACCTCGGCAGGTTTCATGTTCAGCTTGCTGTAGTGAAACAGCAGGTTCGGCCCGAACAGTTGCTCGACGTTGTCGAGCAGCTTCGCCAACTCTGCCAGCGCCTGCGCCCGCGGATAGTAGCTGCATGGCTCGTACAACCGCCGTACGGCGGTGCCCTCCGGCGGCTGTTCCGGCTCCATCTCCATGCGTTCAGGATTGTGCTTCGCCCGGGTGTTGCCGGCGATCACCTCATCGGCTTCGGCCAACAGGCCGCGCACCGTGTCCGTGTCGAGAAACCCGGGACAGAGGGTGAAGCCATCATTGTGGAAGGCATCGATCTGATCCTGTGTCAGCATGTCATTCTCCGAGAGGTGGCAGGTTCTGCGCCCAGGGGGCCAGTTGTTCGAAGCGTCCAGCCAAGATAGCTCATCCGGCGTCCGGCAGATCTTCGGCGGACAGATAGCATAGATCCCGATCGTTCATACGATTTCGGGGGGACGACGCGCAGGTATGGGATGGATGATGGTCCGCTGCGTATCGCTCAGACTCGCCAGCAGGCGCGCCGACGGTTCGTAGTTGAAGCGGGTGCGGATCCAACGGGGCGAATAGCGATACAGGACCATGCGACGCTGTCCGGGGTTCGTGCGTTGTGCCGAGCCATGGGTGATGGCATCGGTGAACAACAGGACATCCCCCTTGCTCATATGCAGTTCCTGCATGCCGACGGCGATGCCTGCCGCCTCGTCGCTGCGGTAGACGACATCGGCTTCGGCCAGCTTCGGGTGTGGCAAGGCTGCTTTGTGACTGCCGCGAATCACCGTTGTCGCCCCGTCTCCCGGGCCGATGTCGGTGAGGGCGGTGATCACATTGATCTGCCCCACCATCCAGGCACCGGTATTCGGCTGACGGAAGCTCATGTAGGGGATCGACAGATGCCCGCCGCTGTGGATGCCGATGTAACCTCCCTGCCCGCGGATATTGAGCAACGTCTCGTGCAGGGACAGGCCGTTGCGCGGTGTGTCAATGAAGCGCCGGATGTGGCCAATCCAGCAGGGGTGATCGATGTGCCGTTCGAAGACCGGCCCCGCCTCGACGATGTTCTGGAAGTTGATGCCGTCCGGACCGCTGTAGGTATGGGTCTCGACGTGGCCGATCCATTGGCTGTCCTCGTGACCCCGCGTCGGCCGGGCCGTCTCCATGAAGTGCTGGTGCGCGTCGGCCCACTGGTTCATCTGCGCCGTATCCGCCGGCGCCACCGCCTGTTGCAGGATCACGTAGCCGTAGAGCTCGAAGAGGTAGTCGATCAGTCGCTCGTCCTCCCGGTCCTCCGGTCGGATGATGGGATCCTCACTCACAGTCGCGCCTCTCAGGTAGTGGAATTGAAACGGGCTGACGACAAGATAGTGCCGCGCGGCTCTGGTCGGCACCTGCCGCGAAGGCGAGCAGCACGACAACACCCGACGACATAGATTCCTGCGTCATGACGAACTGTGCCGCCAGCCGCGCCCGAGCAACATGCCGGACGCATGTGCAGATCCGCCGGTGTGGAGGTCCTCGGCATGCTGCCTGACCACATCGTCATCGAACCGCCCCCCTTCGATGCTTTCACGGCGATTGGCTTCAGCGCCATCACTGTCGCTGTCGCAGTGTTCACACCCCTGATCCTGGCGCAGGGGGACCGCGGACGCGCCCTGCGTCTGTTCCTTGTCATTCTTGGGGTCATGGCTGCCAGCGGCACCGCCGCGGCAACCGGTGTGTTGGCCCGCTTCGACCGTTTCCCACCACCCATGGCGCTGCTGATGGTAGCCGTCGTATTGGGCAGCATGGGGCTGGGGCTGTCGCGATTCGGCAAACAACTGGCGGCAACGACACCGATGGTCGCCCTCGTCGGCCTGCAGAGTTTTCGCCTGCCCCTCGAGTTGATCATGCACCGCGCCGGCGAACTGGGCATCATGCCGGTGCAGTTGTCGTACGCCGGCTATAACTACGACATCCTCACCGGCCTCGGCGCCACCGGTCTCTATGTTGCCGCCAATCTGGGCCGACCGCCGTCCCGGGCGCTCGTCTGGGTCTGGAACATCTGGGGCATTGCCTGCCTCTGTGTCATCGCCGTCGTTGCCGTCACGGCGTCACCGATGGTGCGCGCCTTTGGTGATGCACCCGGGCAGCTCAATACGTGGGTGCTCTTCATGCCCTATGTATGGCTGCCGGTAGTGCTGGTGATGATCGCCGCCACCGGGCACGTGCTCATCACGCGCAGATTGCTTGCCACGTGAATTGATGCACGGCGACGCTCAACAGTTGTCGCTGGAAATCTCGTCGCGAACCCGTGCCAGAATCTCGAGACTGCGCAGCCCCGCCTCCGCATCAAAAATGCGCACCGTCGTCATGATCTCATCCGCCGCCGTCTCGCGGATCAGTGCCCCCAGTTGTCGACGTATGGTATCGGCAGAACCGACACAGGAGTATTTCAGCTTGTGCTCGACGGCGCGCTTCTCCTCGGCCGTCCAGTAGGGCTCGATGTCGTCGATGGCCGGTCCCATGGGCTCGCGCAGTCCGCGCAGCATATCCACCGACGCCACCTGTGTTGAGGTAAACAAGCGTCGTGCCTCGTCATCCGAAGCGGCTGTCACGACGTTGACCCCGACCATGGCGTAGGGCTCCTGCAATTGTTCGGACGGGCGGAAACCGCGGCGATACTGGATCAGGGCTTCCGTCAGGTACTCCGGCGCAAAATGCGAGGCAAAGGCGTATGGCAGCCCGAGCATGGCCGCCAGCTGCGCACTGAACAGGCTGGAGCCAAGCAGCCAGATCGGCACGTTCAGGCCGGCTCCGGGCACGGCCCGTACCGGCTGCCCCGGCTCGGCGGCGCGCAGGTAGGCCTGCAACTCCGCCACATCCCGCGGAAAATCCTGATCGTCACCCAGACGGTCACGCCGCAGGGCATAGGCCGTGCGTCGATCCGTCCCCGGGGCGCGCCCCAGTCCCAGATCGATTCGCCCGGGGTAGAGCGACTCCAGCGTGCCGAACTGCTCGGCAATGACAAGGGGCGCGTGATTGGGCAACATGATGCCACCGGAGCCCACCCGGATCCGCGCCGTAGCTCCCGCCACGTGGCCGATGAGAACACTCGTCGCCGAGCTGCCGATGCCGCTCATGTTGTGGTGCTCGGCGAGCCAGTAGCGATGGTAACCCAACTGTTCGGCGTGCCGTGCCTGGGTCCGCATGTTGGCGAATGCCTGCGCCGCATCACCCCCGCGTCGGATGGGGGCCAGATCGAGAATCGAGAATGGGATCAAGAGTTGCTGCCTTTGGCGAGAGATACGACTATTGCAGCCCCCGACACTTCATACGGATCCGGAGACCGATACTTATGTGGCAGGCATCCATCAAGACGTTGCAGGGAGAGGATACGAAGTTGGACCACTTCAGGGGCAGGGCGCTGCTCCTGGTCAATGTCGCTTCAGCCTGTGGCCTGACGCCGCAATACAAGGCGCTCGAGTCCCTGCAGCAGAAGTATGGTGCGCAGGGCTTCACCGTCATCGGTTTTCCCTGCAACCAGTTTGGCGCCCAGGAACCAGGTACGGCGACGGAGATCCAGTCGTTCTGCGACACGAACTACAGTATCACCTTTCCGCTGATGGAGAAGATCGAAGTCAACGGTCCCGGTGCCCACGACATCTACCAGCAACTCACGCCGCTGGCGGACAACACGGGGCACGCCGGCGACATCCAGTGGAATTTCGAGAAGTTCGTCGTCGCCGCTGATGGCGGAGCCATTACGCGGTTCTCACCGAAGACGGCACCGGATGACGCTGCGGTCATCGCCGCCATCGAAGCGGGGCTGCCGGCGTAAGCCGGCGTATAGCCGGCGTATAGCCGGTCTGGCGACAACTGCAGAATGAGCGGGCCACGGCGACGCTCCACCGTTGCCCGTCCGTCGATCGGCGATCCGGACTCGCCGTCCTGTCAGTTTCAGCGCTTCTTGATGCTGATGTCGCCATTCGTCGTACGCAGACGTATGAGGTCGCCGCCGCCATTCATCGTGCCTTGAGCGATGATGCGACTCGGATTGTCGTCGATATCCAGCGGGAAGTCCGAGGTGATCCTGTACTTGCGGCGTTCCCCGGAAAGGCGCAGTTCGGCATCCACCGTGGCCTGCAGACTGGCGGGCAGGCTGATCGTGATCCCGCCACCAGAGCTTTCGAGCGTGCAGTGGGTGTCGGTATCGGGATCGTCGATGGCCAGATCGGCGGTGATTCCACCCCCGGCCGTCCACGCCTCGATGGCGCCCTGTATCTCCTTCAGCACGATGCCACCACCGGACGTATGCACCTTCACCGGGCCTGCAGCGCCATCGACGTTGATGCTGCCGCCGCTGGTTTCGGCCGTTAGCGGCCCCCCGGCATCGTCGATCGTGATGCCACCACCGCTGGTCTTGACGACGATGCGCCCCCCGGACCCGTCAACACGAATGCCGCCGCCGGTCTGCGCATCCACAGTGCCCCCACCTTTGCCGATACTGATGCCGCCACCGGCGGTCCTCGCCGTCAGTTGGCCACCCACGGCACCAACGTTGATGCCACCACCAACGGTGTTTGCGGACAGGTCCCCCGTAACATCGCCGACCGTGATGCCGCCACCGGAGGTCTGCGCCACGCCATTGCCGTTTGTGATGCCGTTGATCTCGATACCGCCACCGGAGGTGTGCACATTCACCGAGCCGTTGCGGATGTAGCCGACATCGATGCCACCACCAGAGGTGCGCGCCGCGACATTGCCCTCCAGATCTCCGATATCGATACCTCCACCACCGGTCTCGACGTCAACATTGAAGTGCGTGGGCACGATGACACGCACCGACACCTGCAGGGATCGCGTACGGCGATCACTGTCCGACTCTGTCGTCACCTCAACATGATCTTTGGAACCGGTGATATCGACTTTGTAGTCCTGCAGCACACGGCGGGCCTCCGCTTCGGTAAAGACGTCTACCGATTTCTCGATGATGACGCGGACCCCCTTGCGATCCTCACTTTCGACTTCGATGCCGCCGCGGTCCGAGTCCACCCGCAGTGTGCCTCCCGCCTTGACGTCGATCACTTCATCGATGGTCTCCGTCCAGCCTTGCGACACTTCTGCCACTTTGCCCTGGACCTGGGCGGCTCGTGTGGTTGCCGTCGTCGCACCCAGGGCCACTACGATCAGGAATGCTCTCATCGGTTTCATGTCTGTCCCTTTTCTGCGCCTTACAGATGGGTCGGAATTGCACGCCCGACATCGAGGGCATGCCGCGCTTCGGCGCGGATGTATGGGTTCGGTTCAAAGCGAGACACACGCTCCATCACATCCCGTGTGTCATCATGGCTGATGTTGCGCAGGCCTTCGATGGCTGCCACTCGTACGCCGGCATTGTCATCCTCAACGAGTACCTGTTGCAGCGCCCGGCGGACCCCGTCATCAGCGCCCAGACCACTCAGGGCGGCGGCAGCGGCAATGCGCACACCGGGGTTTTCGTCACTCAGAAGCGCTTCCGTCAGAGCCTGACGGGTAGTACTGGAGGCGGTCTGGTGACGCAACAGATCCACAGCCAGCAGTCGCGAGCCTGCCTCGAGATCGCCCAGCAGGGCCGCTGACAGCAGCGCCTGGATCTGCGGGTCTGCCAGATCCCCTTCCACATGTGTCGTTGCCAGGCCGACCAGTTCCAACTCGATGCGTCCCGCCGCCGCGTCATAACCACGCACCTCAACGTCGACCAGCGTCTCTGCCGTCAAGGCCGGGGCCCGGGGTCCGGATGGGCCCGGCATGACCCGTCCCAGCAGCACACCACACAGGACGAGGGCAACACTCCCACCCGTCCAGATCAGCCGCGGCGCGATCGCGCCGAGCCAGAGACTCCACTGCGACAGCATGGACAGGGGCTCGCGCACCTGACGCCGCAATGCAGCTCGCAGCAACAGGCGACTTTCGTCGACTAGGCTGTCCGGCAGGTCCGTCAGTCCATTGCCCACAGGCAGATGCGCGTGCAACCCGGTTTCCTCGGCCGCCAGGCACTGCGCCAGTTCAGCATTGCTTGCCAGTTCCTGGCGGAATGCTTCCACCTCTGCCGACGTCAGACCACCGTACAGGTAGGACAGCACCCGCTCTCTCATTGCCTGGCGATTCGTCATCAGGATTCCATGTAGGCCCCCAGGGCCTTCCTCACTTTGTCTCGTCCGCGAAACAGATAACTCTTCACCGATCCCGCGGAACACTCCATCAGTTCTGCCGCTCTGTCGATCCGCAGGCCCTGCCGGTGACAGAGAGTGAAGGCCAGTCGCTCCTGGCCTGACAGTTCTGCCAGCGCCAGATCCAGTTGTTGCCGCAGTTCCACGTCGAGCACCTGGCGGTCGGCAACGGCCGCGCCGGGCGGGGGAGGCGCAGCAGCCGACGCCTCGTACTGTGTTCGGCGGCGCTGCCGCTGACGACGAAACCGGAGTGCCTTGTTGACCGCAATCCGGTAGAGCCAGGTGGAAAAATCACTGTCCATACGAAACCGGGGCAGGCCCAGGAAGGCCGCCAGCAACGCCCCCTGGTAGACATCCTGGGCGTCGGAAACATTGCCCACCATGTCCCGCGCCAGCGCCAGGATGGGCCGGTCGTAGCGACGTACCAACTGTTCGAAGGCCCAGCCCTCGCCATGTTGCGCGCGCCGGATCAGGTCGCGCTCTTCGTCGTCCATGTGGCTCTCCATGCACTCTGGGGCGTTTTCAAACAGTTGGTGTCCCGAGTTCGGTGCGCGGTTGGCAGGCCCTGAAAAAAACTCTGGTCCTGCAGACTTGCCGGACCACGCCTGCGACGCCAGTATTGCAGGCCATCAGGGGTTGGACCCATCAGGAGTGTATATGACTCTAGGCAAAGCGAAGATTCTTTTCATCGGCAACAGTTTCACCCAGCGCAACGATCTGCCCGCCCTGCTGGCCGGTCTTGCGGCAACAGCTGATAAGGGCACACAGGTAGAATCCGAACTGGTCGCAGCCGGTGGTGCGTCACTGCGGCAGCACCTGAACAAGGGTACCGCAGGCCTGCTGCTGGCCGAAGGTGGCTGGGACTACGTCGTACTGCAGGAGCAGAGTACGCTGCCCATCAAGAACCCCAAACGCACACAGGAGAACATCCGTGATTTCCATGGCATCATTGCCGACAGCGGCGCCCGCACGGTGCTGTATATGACGTGGGCCCGAT
>JAQCJA010000139.1 GCA_027593305.1 bacterium | reverse complement strand
GCGCCCTGCATCCTATGCCGGCGTGCACGAACTGGCGGCCACATTGCAGGCCGCCAATCGACCCGCCGATGCGCGTCGGGCCGTGCTCGACTACATCGAGGCATACGGCACCAACGACTCGGCCACAGCCGATCAGGAAGTTCTGGCAGGCGCGATGAAACGACAGGCTCAGGCGGCGGAGGAGCCCCCCGAACTGTCTACCGAGCAGTAACCGGACCGTAGCGAGTGACCGAACTCCGGACGACGATCGTCATCCCGCACTACAACGCCGCCACGTTGGCGGCGTGCCTGCAGTCTCTGGTGGATCATACCGAAGCAGGTAGCATGCGAGTCGTCATCGTTGATGATGGCGCCAATGGTCCGAACCTGCAGCTGGCCTGCAGCCGCTTCCCTCATATCGAGGTGCTGCACAACGATCGTCGCCTGGGCTTCACAGGTTCCTGCAATCGGGGCCTCGAGACTGCTGCGACCGAGTTCGTGCTGCTGCTCAACGACGACACCCGTGTAACCCCGGGCTGGCTGCCGCCATTGCTGGCCGCATGTGATGCGGATCCTCATATCGGCGCCTGCCAGCCGAAACTGCTGGCAGCGATGCGGGATGGGTTCTTCGACTACAGTGGTGCCGTCGGCGGCTGCATCGATCGTCTCGGCTACACGTTCTGCCGTGGCCGACTGTTCGATACCGTGGAGCGCGACGAGGGGCAATACGACGCGCCCATCGGGTTGTTTTGGGCCTGTGGCTCGGCTATGTTCCTGCGCCGTGAAGCTGTCGTTCAGGTGGGGCCGCTGGATCTCGACTACTTCATGCACTTCGAGGAAATCGACCTCTGCTGGCGGCTGCGCCTGGCAGGCTGGCGCATCCTCTCCGTGCCATCCTCGACGATCTACCACCATGCTGCACAATCCCTGCCGCCGCGTTCGTTCCTGAAAGTCTACCTGAACCATCGCAACAACATGATTGCCCTGCTGAAGAACATGCCTCCATGGCGCCTGGCCCGACTCCTGCCGGTGCGCCTGCTGCTCGAACTGGTTGCGAGCGCCTCCTACCTGGCCAGCGGCCGTTTGCTGGCGACTTTCGCGCCGCTGGCCGGACTGGCCTGGATCCTGACACACCCGCGCAACATCTGGCTGCGGCGACGTGCCAGCCGGCGCCTGGCCAGCGCCGGTGATGTCGGTGATGAGGGTGTGTTTCCCGGAAGCGCATTGTGGCACTACCACGTGCGGCGGCGACGAACAGCGGCCGCTCTCATGCAACGGACAGACAGCTGATGGCGCAGGATACAAAAACGGGTGACGGGGTGCGCTCCGTGCTGCGCACCGCCGGGGACCTGGTCGCCAAGCTGCTCGTCAGCGGCGGGCTCATCTACTGGCTCGTTGCCCAGTCGGACCTGGCGACATTCGGCGACATCGTGCAGCAGACAGATGCCGGGTTCTTCGTTCTGGCGGCGGTTTTCTTCGTCCTCAGCAATGCCCTCGGCGCCATTCAATGGTTCCTGTTGCTGCGCGGACAGGCGCTGGCCGTATCGCTGTGGCAGGCCGTCGTGCTCTACTGGGTGGGGGTATTCTTCAACAACGTGCTGCTTGGCAACATCGGTGGCGACGGCATGCGCATCTACGACATGCGCCGCCTCACGGGCGAGACCAGCCGGGCGGCGGCAGCGACCTTCATGGATCGCTTCATCGGGCTCTTCTCGACCTGTTGTCTGGCCCTCGGCGCCTGCGCCATCGTCGCCGAAGTGCGCCGGCCGGGGCTGTTGAGCCTACTGATTCCCGTGTGGCTGGCCCTCGTCGCCCTGCTGGCCATGGGCCTGAGCCAGCGCCTGGGAGCCCTCGTGCAGCGACTGCTGCGGCACCTGCTGCCGGCACGTGTTGCCGAGATCTTCGGGGAATTGCGCCGCAACATCGTCATCTATCGACACAAGGCACCCCTGCTCGTCGTCGTCTGGTGTGTATCTCTCGCGGTGCAGTTCAGTCGCATTCTCGTCTACTGGTCGGCGGGTGTCGCTGTCGGCCTCGAGGTGGGGCTGCGCTACTTCATCGCCTTCCAGCCCGCTGCCGCCATCGTTGCCGCCGTGCCGATCTCCGTAGGGGGTCTGGGTGTGCGGGAAAGCGTGCTCGTCGAGTTGTTCGGTGGGGTTGGTGTGGATGAGAGTCTCGCTTTCGCGACGTCAATTCTCGGGTATGCCGCCGGCATCCTTGCCAGCCTTCTCGGAGGCATTGCCTTCGTTGTTCGTCGCATTCAGCCGGTGGCTGCCACCGGCAGACAACCCCCGGACAAGATCGCTTGAGCCACAGTGCCGTGAGCGTCCGCCTTGGCTGCGAACGACTGTTCGACAATGACGTCATCGGCCTGGTTCACGGGCGTCGCGTTGGCCTCATTACCAACCACTCCGGCGTTGACGGTGACCTGAGGGCCACCGCTGATCGACTGCATGCTGCGGATGGGATGGAGTTGCGCCTGCTTTTCGGGCCGGAGCACGGGATCCGCGGTGATGCCGAGGACGGCGTCGCGATCGATACCGGCAGCGACGCACAGACAGGTGTTGCCGCCGTCAGCCTGTACGGCGAACGGCGCGAGCCCACAGCCGACGAACTTGCCGGGCTCGATGTCATGCTCTTCGACATTCAGGATGTCGGCGTCAGGTTCTACACCTACCTCTACACCATGAGTCTGGCCATGGTGGCTTGCGCCAGGGCCGGCGTGCCCTTTGTTGTGCTCGACAGACCCAATCCGCTTGGAGGCGTGGTGATCGAGGGCAATATGCTCGACCCCGGCTTCGCCTCTTTCGTCGGCCTGTTCCCGATTCCCGTGTGCTATGGCCTGACGATTGGCGAACTGGCACGCTTGTTCAACGAGGAATTCGGCATCGGCGCCGACCTCCATGTCATCGACATGCTGGGTTGGCGCCGATCCATGCATTGGCAGGACACGGGTCTGCCGTGGGTGGCGCCGTCTCCCAACATGCCGACGCCGGACACGGTCGCCGTGTACCCGGGGATGTGCTTCATCGAAGGCACCAATGTCTCCGAAGGCCGGGGCACAACGCGGCCCTTCGAGCAGGTAGGTGCTCCGTACATCGACGGCTTCGCTCTGGCCAGAAGTCTGGCCGCTGAGGACCTTCCCGGCGTCCGCTTCCGGCCGGTGTTCTTTCGTCCCGCCTTCGGCAAGTACGAAGGTCAGACCTGCCGTGGCGTGCAGTTGCATACCAGCCACGGCGCAGCTTTTGCGCCTGTGCGTGTGGGGTTCTCGGTACTGGCTGCCATTCGACGAGCCTGTCCGGATGACTTCCTCTGGCGTACGAGTCCGAAGGGCATTCACAATTTCGATAAGCTCGCCGGGACCGACAGAATCCGCCTGGCCATCGACGCCGGCGCATCCGTTGATGATCTGCTGGTCGAGTGGAAATACCAGCGCGCCGACTTCGAAGACATCCGGCAGAAATACCTGCAGTACCCATTTTGACAGTTTCTGCCGCGCCGGTTTGATTGTTGTCCATGCCTGCACCTCTGGAACCCGGTACGTTTCTCATCTCATCTCTCGGCCTCGAGGATCCCACCTTTGCCCGCACGGTGGTCCTGATCCTGCAGCACGTGCCGGACGAGTTGACTCTCGGCGTCATCATCAATCGCCCCCTGGGGGATCGAGCCAAGCTCTACCCCAGCGAAGAACTCGACAGCATTGCAGAGGGCATGGAGTTCGACAATTCGGTGACCCGCTCCGAACTCTTCTATCAGGGCGGCCCGGTGGAGCCCGGTTCGCTCATCTTCCTGCACCGCGTGGAACATCTCAAGGGGGAGACGACGCCCATCATTGCTGGCCTGTTTGCCGGGGGCGATCTCGATGCCTTGCGGGTTTTCACCGCCGAATCCGCCGACCAGGGACCTTTCGTTCGCTTCTATCTCGGCTACTCGGAGTGGGCCCCGGGGCAGCTGGAATCGGAGATTGCTCTCGGTGCGTGGATCCTGGCGCCGGGCAGCACGGATCTCGTCTTCAGCGAGAATGGTGATAGTGTCTGGCAGCAGTCTTTGCAGGCCCTCGGTGGCAAGTACGCGCCGATGAGCTTCATCCCGGAAGACCCCAGCCTGAACTAGCCCGCTGCTAGCAGATCATGCCGCGTTTGGCGCGGATCCCGTGGATGGGAGGATCATCACCAATCCAGCGTTCGTCCGCTGGTTCGGACGCCAGCTGGTAGCGGGAGTCGGATGACAAGCGGATGCAATGGGACCGATTGTCGGCACTGGCGTGCATGGTGAACATGCTGAAGACGAGCAGATCGCCGGCGGCATATGCGGCCGTCAACCAGCGCCCCCCGAGTTCTCTGCGCGTAGCGATCGCGTCGTTGGAATACTGACCGGTTGAATTCCAGTGGATGGCGGCGCGTTCGTCGCCGGTCAATTCCCGCTGCTGCGCCCTGGCGGCGGCGACGATGATTGCCGCATCCCCTTCATTCTCACAGAATCTGTCGACGTCCGTCTCGCCGTAGGTCTGACGCAGATCGTCCTGTAGATGTGAACCCTCCAGGACGATGAGGCCCCCATGATCGAGCGGCACATCTCCGAGCGGGGTCCACGAAGTCCACAGATTCTTTGTACCCCGACCCATGTAAACGACGTCGTAGTGCGGCGTCGTCGCCGTGTCTATGCCTGGTGTCTTGGCACGAAACCAGGTGTAATCGAAGTGGCGAACCGGGCCCCCGAGGAACGCTTCGTAGAAGGCCATCATCGGACCGTCATAGAGGACCTTCATCAGCGGCGGATTGTCCACCGCCAGATTCGGCGCGAAGGTGTTGGTCTTTTTGGGTCGGACGACACCGTCCATCAGCGGATGGTTTTCGTCGTCGACGATGCCGTCGGCGGCGAGCCGGCGCAACACCTCTGCGCGTGCAGCCATCACCTCATCGCGATCCAGCAGACCCGGCAGGAACAGATATCCATCGGCGGCCATACGCGCCCGCAGGGCGGCAGGGTCATTGGCAATGTCGTCGGAGCGCTGCAACTCTCCCAGTGTTTCGGCATGCGGCTCCAGGTCCTGGCCACGATACGTCAGCCCTGCCTTCAGTAGATCCGTCATCTTTCCCTGTCCCTGCTGTGAGGTGGTCGCCGGAAAGTAGGTGCACTCTGGTTCAGTCGTCCAGCGGGCGTACGGGGTGCCGCACGTGTTTGTATGGGAAGCGGCGCAGATCACTGGAACCCAGACCGGGCGTATCAACGTAGTACGACGCTGTCAGCACCGGATCGTATGCCGCCTTGTGGGACACGGCAGCTTTGATACCCACTATGTACAGCTCTTCGGGGACGATCCCCTGACTGCGCAACTGCCCCAGATCCATGGGTGGCGTCTTGTGTGTTGTCAGCAGAATGCGGATGCCGCCGGCCCGTACCACCGCCGAGGGTCCCATGTTGACGTGTCGGCCGATCAGCGACGCCAGATGGGAGCGTTCATTCTCCAGATCGAAACGCCCGTCCGTCAGCTTCTCCAATTTCACCTCGAGGGTGATCGTAGCTCCATGAAAACGATCCACCTTGCCGCCCACAGGCAGGCGCAGACGATCTCCGACACTGCGGGCGTGGCAGGCCTTCGCCGCTTCCGGATCGTTGAGAATGACGACGGCATTGTCCACGCCAAAGCGCAGGAACGCCTCGAGGATGCCGGTTCCGTCACCGGGCGTACCGCCGCCGATGTTGTCCGATGGCTCGATCAGGCCGATGGGCCCTTGCTGTCCGCTCGCCAGCACCTGCCGCATGACATCGTCCGTCGGTGGATCCAGCGGATTGCCTTCGTCGCAGCGACGCAGCGCCTCCGCCGCCAGGGGCCGCAGACTGTCGCGAGCGGCACTCGGTTCGCCCGTCGTTGTCGCCAGGAAACTCACGCCAACGCAGTCGATATCTGCGTAGGCGAAGCCGCCGAGCACGCAGACCTCAAGAAACTCCGGATGCTCCGCTTCGAGGCGTCGCGCCGCTCTCTGCAGGCTGATCATCGGCTCGGTGTCAGTACCGGTACCCTTCGGTGAGTAGATCACTGGCGGCGCCAGGCGAACAACGTGTGTCGCCTCGCCGGAACTCATCAGACGCTGGAGAAACTGCGCGGCTCGCATACCGGCCTCACGCGCGTCTGTGTGTGGGTTCTTGCGGTAGGCGGTCAGCACGGATGCATTGGCGGCCATGACGTCACTGGTGTTGGCATGCAGGTCGAGATCGGCGGCGATGGGAATCAGATCGCCGGCAGTTCCGAGGCGCTCGTGCAGGTGACCACGAACCCGCCGCAGGACCTCGCCTTCGCCGTCCGCGTGGGAGGCGAAGACCATGGCACCGTGCAGGATCAGTAACACGCCATCCAGTCCTCCCCCGGCCAGCGCCACATCCAGGTCGGATCGCACCTCAGCCCACCACGTTTCGAGGATGTCGTCGGTTACCGTACCCGAGGGCATGGCCGCACCGTAGCGTGACGGGATCACGTCCCAGTGACGGGCGGCGGCCACGTCCAGCGCACCCCCCATAGGCGAGGCGTCACCGGCACACCTTTGCAGCATGTCCGGTCCGCGCTCCCAGAGTATGGCTTCGAATCCAGCCATACCCGTTGTCTCCGCCAGAAACGTGTGCGTCTCGTGGACCATACCGGCAATGAGTACTCGATGTGTCACAGCATTCTCTCCATCGTGGTTGCCGCGTGTCTGTACGACCGCTATTTTGTCCATTCCTCCCCTGACAGTCCCATGACAGTCCCCACCAAGCTTCCCAATATCTACCCAAAGAATCATCCTGACGGAGACGTGATGCTCTGGTTGAACAACGCCCGGTGTTCGTGGCGCATTCTGTCCGTGGCGGCCGCCCTGGCGCTCAGCACGGCGACAGAAGCCGCCCAGTACGATCCCGGCGAAGACCCGCCGTTTGCCACAGCCCTTCTGATCGAGGCCGAGACCGGCGCGGTCCTCTACGAATACAATGCCGATGTCCGTCGATCGCCAGCCAGCACACAGAAACTGTTGCTGCAGCTGGTCGTCATGGATGCCGTCGATGCGGGCCTCTACAGCCTGAGCGACTCGGTCTTCACCTCGGCCTGGGCCAGTCGTATCGGGGGCTCACAGGTCTTTCTCAGACAGGGCGAGGTCTTTCCCCTGAGTGAACTGATGGCGGCGATCGTCATAAGCTCGGCCAATGACGCGTGCGCCGCCGTCGCCGAGCATATCGGCGGTTCCGTCGATGGCTTCGTGGCTCTGATGAACGCCAAGGCAGCCGAGCTGGGGCTCGATTCCACACGTGTCGTCAACGTGCACGGCCTCGATGACACACCTGCCGGTGAGGGCAATCGCACGACAGCGCATGATCTGGCCGCCATCGCCCGGGCCCTGCTGCATCATCCACAGATCCTCGAGTGGTCAGCCACCCGCATACGGCCCTTTCGCGGCGGTGAGTTCACCCTGTACACGACCAACCGTCTGGTGGGGCGTTTCCGGGGACTGGACGGGCTCAAGACGGGATTCACCCAGCGCGCCGGTTTCAACCTCGTCGCCACCGCCGAACGACAGGACATGCGACTCATCTCGGTCCTCATGGGTGGTCGCACCGAGAAACAGCGGGAACGGGAAACTGCACAACTGCTCAGTTGGGGCTTCAACCACTTCACCAAGGGCCCCATCGCGGTCCCCGGTGAAACTCTCGGTGCCGCGCCCCTCGACTGGGGGATCGAACCGGAGGTATCGGCGGTGCTGGCCGATACGGTCATCGCCGTGCTGAGCGAGGAGCAGCGCCAACGCATCAAACGCGACGTTGAGCTGCCGACACTGCTCGACGCGCCCGTGACGGCAGGAGACTCCGTTGGCACGCTGCAACTGAGCCTCGATGACCACGTGCTGGCTCGAGTCACTCTGGTCGCGGGCAAGACCGTGGCACGCATGAGCCTGTGGGAAAAGCTGATGAGTCACTTCTGACGCTATTTGTGGTAGTTCCCACCCCGCAGCATGTCGAAGGATCGGTACAGCGTTTCCAGCAGCAGCAATCGCGCCAGGCCATGGGAGAACGTGAGCGACGACAGCGACCAGCGTTCGCGCACCTCGTTGTCGACGCCGGCGGGCATGCCGTCGGCACCACCGATGGCAAATACCAGGTGCGACTGTCCGCGCTGCAGCAGATCACCCACGTGGGCCGACAACTCGACGGAGGTATACGACCGGCCGTCGATGTAGAGCCCCACCGGATACGTATTGGTCAGCAGCCGCGCAGGCAGACCGTCGGTATCACGCCACTGTCGGATGATCTCCAGCGTTACGGTGCCGTGACCGGACAGGCGCCGGACAAATTCTTTCTCCGCGTCTTCGTATCCTGTCCGACCCCTGGCGAAGCTTACGATCGTCAGATTCATCAGTAGTTGTCGGGACGGATCGTCAGCGCACGGTCCGTCAGCGGCAGGGGCACGCGCGCCCCATGAGCCCGATGCGACGCCACCAGGCCAAGAATGATCTCCTGGCTGCGGCAGGCCACGTCGATTCCGCCCTGCGTGGGCACGTCGTCATCCAGGGCGCGCACGAGGTCGTCCATGGCACGCAGCGTGCCACTCTCGATGGGTGCATCCGGTCCCACGGCATCCTCGAGATCACCGTGCTCCCCCACGCGCCGCCAGGTGTAGCCGGAACCGTTGGACAGGGTCCGCAGTTTACCCTGGGTGCCACTGACCTCAAACTCGTAGCCGCCGGCGGGGACCATACTCCCGGTGACACCATTGGCAAAGCGAATGGTCCCGGTCTCAATGGGCGGATCCAACGTCAACCGGTCGCCGTCCCAGTCTGCCGCTTCGAAGCGGGCCGTGCCCTGCACCCAGTCCACGGAACCGTCTCCGGCGAGCATCAGCAGCATGTCTGCTGCGTGGGTGTGTCCCCACTGTGCTGCGGAGGCGCCGCAGTAGGCGATGACGGCCTGCAGCTCGCCGATCTGTCCGGCCTCGATCATGTCGAGAAGATTGCGGTACATGCGGACATAACGACGCTGTGCTCCATAGTTGAATTTCACCCCGTGCTTGTTGATGGCTGCCGCCATCCTGTCTGCTTCTGCCATCGAATTGCACAGGGGTTTTTCACAGTAGATGCCACGTACACCATGCTCCGCAGCGAACTGTGTGATCGGCGCGTGCGGCGACGGACGTGTGGCGATGCAGACGATATCCAGACCCTCCTGGCGGATCATCTCCTCCGGATCTTCGTATGCGGTCTGCGCACCAAAGCGACTGCGCGCCGTCTCCGCCTTGTCGGCGACGGGATCACTCACGGCGACGAGGTCGGTGCGCTCGCAGGCAACAACGGCGGCGGCGTGCGAATAGGGCAGGAACAGTTTGGCATTGGGCCGGTGGCGCACCTCATCATCAATCGTGGTGCCCATGCGACCACAGCCAACGAGTCCGACACGGTAGGTTGGGGCCATGTTTCCTTTAGCTCCTGTTTGCTGTTGGCGGGCGAGTCTGCTCTTGCCGTCCCCCGCCGCCATGGGTAAATTCGTAACCGCTTCTGAAACGGGCGATTAGCTCAGATGGTTAGAGTGCCTGCTTGACATGCAGGAGGTCACTGGTTCAATTCCAGTATCGCCCACCATTAAAAAACAAGGGGTTACGAGCTTTCTCGTGACCCCTTGTCTGCGTTCTGTGGCACATCTGTGGCACGGACCGACTGTCGAGATGCTGTCCACCCCTTCCTTG